>JAFZVM010000129.1 GCA_017617795.1 Oscillospiraceae bacterium | reverse complement strand
TCCACGCTGAATTCCGGGTACAGAGGAGCGCTGCAGGGCTTCGCCGCCAGTTCTCCCACAATGAGTTCCTCCGGCCAGATATGGATATCCACCCGCTCATACAGCTCCCGCAGGGTCAGGGCCCAGCGGAGGGCGGGGGAAAAAGCGGCATATTTCGTATAGCATTCCGTCACGATCAGCGCCCGCTGATCGTCCGCGGTGGATTCCAGATGATTCGCCCGGTACAGCAGCCGGTTCACCCGGGGAAAGGGAGAGGGGTCCTCCGTGAGTCCGCTGACGCCCACGCCCCATTCACGGTCCAGAGGCTCCACGGCCAGGGGCGGCATAAGCTCCGTCATGTGGGCACGCTCCTTTCTCTTCTGCGCGTATTTTCCTATTTTGAATATTATACCATAACTCTCCGGGGAATGCGAGAGGGTCCTGTTTTTCTCATTCCTCCGGAGGCCAGGCGCTCCATTTTCTGTCAATTTTTCCTTGCTCGGACCGGGAAAGCCAGCGGGGACACACGTCCACCATCCGGCGCAGGCATCGCCGAAAACAGCCAAAGACCCGCTCCTGAAGGAACGGGCCTGAAGTGGTCTTTGTCACAGTCATTGAGGCTCGGAGCTCCCGATCCCGCCGGAACCTTCAGGCGGATCTTTCGGAGTCTCCTCGGCCCCACAGTCCATCTCGCACGGGAGCGTGCTTCTGATCGTTTCATACAGACGTTCAGAAGAATGTCCGTCACAGAACGAGAGATACGTCGCGCGGAACTGCTCCAGCCAGGAGGGATCATACGTGTCGATATTTCTGATCGCGGAAATGAGTTCCTCGGCGCTGCAGAAGGAAGGAGCGTCTTCAAAGACATCAATCGGGATCGTGAGGTTTTCGGTGTCCTTGAGCCTTTTCAAATAGTCATAGGTATAGGTGAAAACGGGTTTATCCATCAGCACTGATTCAAAAAACAAATCCTGATAGTCGCCGACGATGATATCCGCGGCGATCATCGCTTCTCTGACGGAAAACCGTCCGTGCACACAGAAACAGGACTCCGACAGCCCGAGTTGATCCCGATACTCCTTTTCGACGTCGATGCCCGCAGGCACGTCGATCATCCGGATCCCCACGGCGTATTCTTCGGAGAGCGCACGGCTTACCGTTCTCACATCGGGTATCCTGAGCCAGCCGGGAAACTGCTCCTTGCAGCCGGCCAGGACAAGGATCAGTTTCTTTTCGGTCAGGATGGGATAGGCTTCACGGAATCTGGTCCGGACCTCGGCGCAATAGCCGGCGTCAAAGTACGGATCTGTGACGCAGGTGCCTCGCAGGGAGAAGGCGGCCTGCATGCCCGGCCGGTAAGCCGCAATCAAGGAGTCCTTCAGCTTTTCGCCGGGGAGCTCGAATGCGGAGGCGTTCATCCTGTACCGCCAGTCGTTGAAGCGTTTTTCCCAGTGGATGCTGCGAGCTGCCGCCAGCCCATACCTGCGGATGCGGAACGCCCGTTCGTTGAGAATGATCAGCTCCGATCCTTCACGGATGTCGAGCTGTGACAGGCGCGCGTTCATTCCGAGCGAGAGGATCATACGGGCGTCCGAGATCGCTTTTGCCATGTTCCTTGCGGAGACGTCCTGCGAGGAAAGCCATTCGACCTGCAGGCTCCGATCCTGCTCAAGCAGGCTGTACAGCGGGAACAGCGCCTGCTTATCGCTCTGTTTGGGCAGTATCACGACGAGCTTACGGCAATTGACGGGTTTTTTCCGGCACTCGGCGGAATACACGGAATTCATCTTCTCGATGCTTTCCAGCAGTTTGTTGCTGCGCTCCTCGAAATCCAGGCTCTTTTCTCTATCCTTCTCGCTCAGCAGCGCACCGGCGTCATATCCTTCGTCCGGTTCGAGCTGAAACATCCTGCGCATCTCTTCCCGCACCGCAGGAATGGCCCGATAGGCGGAGATATCGACGGAAGCCGTTCCCTCGCGGCGGGGAGTTTTGCTGCGGAAAGCCTCCAGATCCGCCGCGGTATAGGCCCTGGCAAACTCGGTTTTTGTTCCGTTGAGTGCAATGGAATCAATCAGTTTGCCGATGTTTCCGTAGATCAGCGGGTCACGCTTTTCCTGTTCATAATAATCCAGCAAAAACTCAAACAGTTCGCGGTCGGTATCGCGTCTGTGCCGGAGCCGGAGACTGGAATACTCCCGTGCGAACACAGGGAGAATCTGCTCCATAGCTGCAAACAAATCCTTGTCACAGCGGCAGGGGATGCGTTCAGGCACGACACGGCCGTCGTCATCCTCCAGGAATCGTTCGATGGATCGATAGGGCATATTTGCAAAAATGGCTTCGGCAAAATATAACGCGGTGCTTTTGGAGGTAAAATTGTACCGGATATTCTTACCTTCCGAAGGCAGGATCGTGCGCGCATAATAATACGTGAGCGGGTCGTCAACGCCGCGCATCGCGCGGAAAAGCCGCCGTTGGCATTCCTGATTGTGGCCGCGGCCGTAGAATTCAACCACCGCGAACTTCTCCGAAAAATCGATCTCCTGTTCAAAGTATCGGCAGACCAGCTCCCGTTCCTCAGCCGCTTTTGCCAGAAGATGCCGCTTGTATGCTTCCGAACGTGCGAGCGTCGGGAGCAGCCCCTTCGCCGCATTGGGCGCCGACCAGTCCACGGAATCCAGATCGATTTCCGGGATCGTCTCTCTGAACGTCTCTTCGTCGATGCGCAGTCCCTTTAAAAGCTTGTCCTTTGACGAGATATTGTTGAGCGAGCCGTAGTCAGGATCCCAGAAATATGGATCGATCTCGCCGAGGAAAGAAGCGATCACCCAAGTCTGCCTTGACCCATAGATGTATTTTGTCTTGATCGGGTACTTCCTTGCCCGGATGAGCTCATCCGCGATCCGCTTCAGATGGTAGCCGTCTCTCGAAATAAAGTACAGGGTCTCAAATCCCCGTTCTGCCGCATCTGTAAGGACAAAGTCGATATAGGGAACCATGAGGAGGGCGACAAAGTCGATTACAAAATCCGCAGAATGATAGGGATAGGCTTCACGCATCCGGGCCTGAAGCGCCGATACCAGAAAAGCGTCATACTCATCCATGTAGTCGACCAGTGCGTTTTCGATCGGAGAAAGTGTGGGAGGTTTGATCCTTCGCGCATGGATGGACAGCTTCCGGCTTGCCTTGACGTCCCCCTTCGATGAATCGCCGTAATGCACCCATTTCCCGAAATTATAGGTTGGTTCGAAACGCTTATAGACCTCAAGGTACAGCTCGCCCGACGTCTTTTGAACGCCGTATTCGCTGGATACGAACAGCGGAAGCTCGGCAAATACAGGATCTGCCTTCACCAGCAGTCTGCGGATGAAATCGGCAGGCAGATACATATCGCTGATCAGGACGACTTCCTCCCCGCGCCGACAAAGGGCCTTGACCGTCTCGATCTGGTCGGTCAGCGGAACGGAATTGAGAAGCTCTTCTTCCAGCTCCCAGGTCTTCAGAAGCCCGACCTGTTCATCCCCCAGATGATAGATCACGGCCATCCGCTCAAAAATTGCAGAGAAGCTGATTTCCGTTCGGTCCGATCCCCTGAGCTGCGTCGTTTTTTTCATGTAATCCCGGACGTCTTTTTCCACCCACATGCGAATATCGGGATAACGGCGGACAAATCCGGCCGGAAAACCGCCGTGCTCTTCCATGCGCGAACGCACAGCGTAAAAGATCCCGCGCGGCTGAAGTACCGTTCGTGAGATCAGCGTGTCAAAAACGTCGAAGCTGTACAGGGTCGGGTACTTTCGATCGACGACTTGGTATTCCAATGCGGACTGAATGATACGCTCAAAATCGTTCTCATCGGAATACTGCCAGAAAAGCTCTTTGATCTTTCGGATCTGTTCGTCGTCGGCGTTCTGCTCCCGGTAATGCTCGATTGCATGGAGAAGCTCGTCAAAGGTATAGCAGATCTCTCCCACCGTGCGGTCAAAATACTCGCCCTGGGTGAAGCCTTCCTGCATATACTCTTCATAATCGAAAATGTAGCGGATAAAGTGTGGGACCCCACTGAGCACCATATCCGTCATAATGGAGGAATAATCGATGATCCCCAGGTCGATCTGATCCATGATCTCATAAAAATCGGTGCTGTTGTCCCAGAACCAAAAGTAAGGATGATCCTGATAGACTTGCTTTGCCAGCAAATACGCCAGCTCCTCCTCCATCCGGGGATGTGGTTTGAAGATGAACAGGAGGCCCATCTCTTCACACAGGGCATGCAGCCTGTCAAAGCTCTCGATCGCCGCGGCAAAGGTTCTGCCCGAGAACGCTCGGTATGTCGGCGCATAGACGGCCAGTTTTGTTTCGGCCCCGAGTCCCTTGATCGCCCGAATATCGTGGTTATAGGTGCGGATGGGCTCATACATGCGGTTATAGAGGCAGCGGGGATAGCCTGCCCGAATTAGCTTGTCCTCATCGATCCCGCAATCGAGCATGAATTCCTTTTCTATGGTTGGCGAGGTGACGAGCATGAGTTGGTGGTCCCGATACCAGGCATTGTTGCGAATATACTTGGTTGCATGTCCGAGCGCGATCTCCCCTTCAAAGAGCTTTCGCTCGATGCGTTTGAAAAGCACCCCATGATAGAGATTCAGCAGCTTGACCTGCCGAAGCTCCGAGGGTATGGAGGCCTTCACCTGCTCTACGACCGCCACGCCTGTCAGGTGCATCGCAGCCTCTGCCTCTGGAGTCCCGCAACGATACGCCTCATAGCCCAAGGACTTGACCAGATCGATCGTCTCGGCCTCAGGGCACAGCCAATAAGCCTTGATGTCCGGTCGATACGCGTTGATATAGATAAACAGATACTTCGGATTCCCGATAAAGCTGTTTCCAATTTGACCCGCATTAAAGGCCCAGACGTGATTTCTGTCAAATCCGGAAAATGACCGTTCGACAAGTTCGACTTCGTTGAACGGTTCAAACTGTGGAATCATCAGCGTATCCTCTGCTTTCTTTGGTGAATCTTCAGAAGCCTGAATATCAAAAATATACCATACGGGAAAAATGAACGCAAGCCAGGTCACGCGCTGATGAGTTTCTCCTGGTTTCTTCTCCCTCCGGGAGGTGCGCCTCGGTTTATGCCGAGAATCATTGACAGGGGCGGAAAACGTGATAGAATATATGGAATAAACGGTACGGAGGAAGCGCATTTGGAGAAGAAGAAACGTTTCCCGGTCTCCAGGCTGATCGGCTCCCTGGTGACGGCGGGACTGGTGTGGGCCTTATGGGCCATCCTGGGTCTTCCCTTCTCCAATGCATGGCTCCTGGCCCTGCCCACCGCGGGGAGCATCCTGGCCTTCCGGGGCATCTGGTTCCTGCAGAAGCGCAGAGAGGACCGCAAGGCCGCCGAGCTGGCGGAAGCTGACGCCGCCGCCGCGGCGCTCCGGGAGAAGGAACGGCTGGCCAGGGAGGCGGACGCCGCCCTCAGCCCCGATCAGAAGGAGGTCCTGGAGGAAGGCCGTCTGGCCCTCAGCGAGCTGGGAAAGCTCTATGCCCGCATCCGGGAGGAGAGCGTTCAGAGCCGGATCATGGATCTCCTCAGCCTGACGGACCGGATCGTGGAGGATGTACGGACGGATCCCGCAGATCTCCCCCTCATCCGGCGTTTTCTGCGGTACTATCTGCCCACCGCCATCCGGGTGCTCCATGAATACGATCGGGCCCAGGGGGACAGGAGCCGTCTGGAAGCCCTGCTGGATGAGCTCATCGCCTCCGGACGCTCCCAGTACGACGGTCTCTTTGCCAACGACGCCACGGATCTGGACCTGGAGATCGGCGTGCTGGAAACCAAGCTCCGGGCAGAGGGGCTCTCCGCGCCGGATTTTGAGATACCGATGAATTGAAACGGGCGATCGGCCCGCAGGATATACCGAATTCACACGAAAGGATGACGCATAGATGGATTTCGAGTACAAGCCCACCCTTACCCTTGACCCCACCGTCGAGGCCCCCAAGCCCGCCGAGCTCATCAGCTCTGCGGAGAAGAAGGTGGAGGCCCCCGTGTTCTCCATGGAGTCTCTGTCCGAGGCGGAGCGGAAGGCCGTGGAGGACTTTGCCAAGAAGATCAATATTGAGGACACCAACACCGTTCTGCAGTACGGCGCAGGCGCGCAGAAGAATATCTCCGAGTTCTCCGGCGCGGCCCTGAACACCGTGCGCACCAAGGACATGGGCGAGGTGGGAGACATGCTCACCGGTCTGGTGGTGCAGCTGAAGACCATCAACTTCGATCCGGAAGAGAAAAAGGGCCTCAAGGGTCTGTTCCGCAAGGCCGGCACCCAGATCGAAGAGATGAAAGCCCAGTATGACAAGGCCGAGGTGAGCGTCAACAAGATCACCGATCAGCTGGAGCAGCATCAGGTGGTGCTGCTGAAGGACGTGGCCATGCTGGATAAGATGTATGAGCTGAACCAGGCCTATTTCAAGGAACTGAGCATGTACATCATCGCCGGCAAGCAGAAGCTGAACGAGTGCCGGGAAGGCAAGCTCAAGGAGCTCCTGGCCAAGGCGGAAGCCTCCGGTCTGCCGGAGGACGCCCAGGCGGCCAACGACTACGCCAGCATGTGCAACCGCTTTGAGAAGAAGATCCACGACCTGGAGCTCACCCGGATGATCTCCATCCAGATGTCTCCCCAGATCCGCATGATCCAGAACAACGACACCCTCATGGTGGAGAAGATCCAGACCTCCATCGTGAACACCATCCCCCTGTGGAAGAGCCAGATGGTCCTGGCCCTGGGCATGAGCCATTCCGAGCAGGCCATGAAGGCCCAGCGGGAGGTCACCGATCTCACCAACGAGCTGCTGAAGAAGAACTCCGAGATGCTCAAGACCGGCAGCATCGACATCGCCAAGGAGTCTGAACGGGGCATCGTGGAGCTGGAGACCCTGAAGCAGACCAACGAGAACCTCATCAGCACCCTGGAGGAGGTCCGTCAGATCCAGGTGGACGGCGCCGCACGGCGGCGGGAGGCCGAGGTGGAGCTCACCCGCATCGAGGGCGAGCTGCGGCAGAAGCTGCTGGATCTGAGCAAATAACGGAGGATACCCATGAAGATCAAGAAGACCCTCCTGAAGATCCTGGCCGTCATCGTCGCCCTGCTCATCCTCTTCCTCATCCTGCGGGGCGTGGTGGAAAGCACTCTGGGCAAAAAGATCGCGGACGCCGCCGCCCTGTTCGAAAAGGGCACCGGTGGGCAGCCCGGGATCTCGGAGGAGCTGAAGGCCCGGCTGGAGGCGGCGGACGGTCTGCAGAACCTTGCCGCCAAGTACGATCAGGTATATGACGAATACTCCGCCCTGCGCAGCACCCACAATGAGCTGCGGGAGCTGCTGAATTCCGGCTCCGGCGAACTGGGCAGGATGTATGACCTGAACGAGGAACTGAGCAAGAACTTCATCGCCTGCTGGGAAGCCCTGGAACCCTTGACGGAGGGCAAAGCCCACAGAGCCCTGGGGGAATTCCAGAGCGCCATGGACGAGGCTCAGAAGGTCATCGACGTCAGCGGGTACAATAACGCCATCAAGGAGTTCACCGCCAAAGTGCTGAACCGTTTCCCCGCCAGTCTGCTGAAAGGCCTGGTGAAGGAGGCCGCTCCCGCCCTGTGGGAGAGCGCCGGAGGAGCGGCATGAGCGGCGCCATGGCCGCCTTCGGCACCCGGTTTCTGGCTCTGCTCCCCGCTCTGTTGGCGGTGTACGCGGGCTGCGTCCTGTTCGTCCTGGTCCTTGCCCTGCTGGGCTGTCGGATCCTGAGCAAGACGGACAGATCATAATCGTTCCCAAAGATTTACCCGGGATTGCTTCCCTGAAGCAGTCCCGGGTCTCTGTATTCTCCGGTTCAATCGTCTCCGCTCTGCGTCGCCAGCTTGTACAGGGCGTTTTTGTTCATCCCCGTCTCCTGGGCGGCCTGACGCACCGCGTCCCGGAGGGAAGCTCCCTCCCCCCGCAGGGCACGGACCCGCTCCAGGGCGGCGGCCTCGTCGGGCTCGCCGCTCTCCTCCGGCGCCCCGGCCACCACCAGGACGAACTCTCCCCTGGGCTGCTCCTCCCGGTACCTGGCCAGAGCCTCACCCAGGACGGTGCGGACGACTTCCTCATGGAGCTTGGTCAGCTCCCGGCACAGGGCCACGGGCCGATCCTCTCCGAAATACGCAGCCAGATCTTCCAGCGTGCTCACCAGCTTATGGGGCGCTTCGTAGAAGATCATGGTGCGCTTCTCCCTCCGCAGGCTCTCCAGGTGCTCCGTACGGCTCTTCCGGGTGACGGAGAGGAATCCTTCAAAGGTGAAGCGCTGGGTGGGCAGACCGGAAAGAGCCAGGGCGGTGACTGCGGCGCAGGGACCGGGCACAGCCCGGACCTCTACCCCCGCTTCGGCGCACAGGCGGACCAGATCCTCTCCCGGGTCGCTGATGGCGGGCATGCCCGCGTCCGTCACCAAAGCGCAGGTCTCCCCCGCCCGGATGCGCTCCAGGATCCGGTCTCCGCTGCCCCGGGAATTATGGGCATAGTAGCTCACCAGGGGCTTATGCAGATCCAGATGGTTCAGCAGCTTCAGGGTGACACGGGTATCCTCCGCGGCGATGAAGTCCGCTTCCTCCAGCACCTCCCGGCAGCGCAGGGAGATATCTCCCAGGTTCCCGATGGGCGTGCCTACCAGATACAGTATTCCAGCCATGCGTCATTCCTCCCCCACCGGCAGGGTGGGCTCGATCTCCAATCCGGGACCGGCCCCTTTGCGCCCCTCCAGCAGGACGGCGCAGGGGGGCTTTTCCCGCTTCTGCACCAGACGGAGACGCTTGGGCTCCAGACCTGCGGCGCGCATCTCCGTCATCAGATCCGTCAGCCGCTCCGGCGGGTACACCAGGGCAAGACGTCCCCCCGTACGCAGCACCCGGGCGGCGGCGCGGCACAGCTCCCCGGGAGGACAGCTCTCCCGCCGGGCCAGATCCCGCTCCCGATCCGGCGATCCCGGGGACCCGGCAGGATAATAGGGCAGATTCCCCGCCGCCAGATCGAAGCTCTCCGCCGGGAAAAGACGATCCAGCTCCAGGATATCCCCGCAGACGGTTTCGATCTCCCAGCCGTTCAGAGCGCCGTTCAGCCGGGTGCGCTCCGCCGCCGCGGGCAGGATATCCACCCCGGTCACCTGCAGCCCCGGACGGCGGCCCAGCATCTGCAGGGCCAGGGCTCCTCCGCCGCAGCCCAGATCCAGGGCCCGCTTCACGCCGCCGAAGCGCAGAAATTCCCCCAGCCAGGCGGTATCCGAGCTGAGCGGAAAAAGTCCCGGCTCCTGTATATAACGGGGGCCGCCGGGCCACAATTCCTCTGCCCCCGGAAAACGTTCGTCCATAGAAGCGGAAAACCCGGGGCCGAAGCCCCGGGTCGTTTCCTGGTCTGCTCAGGCAGGATCGATGGCATTCACGGGGCAGTTCGCCGCGCAGGTGCCGCAGTCCACGCACTCATCGGGATTGATGGTCATCTTGCCATCCACTTCCTTGATGCACTCCACAGGGCAGTTCTCCTTGCAGACGCCACAGCTGACACAGACATCGGGGTTGATTTTGTAGGCCATGACAGACACCTCCAATTACAGAATGGGGCTGATTCCGCCATTGGCGGTATCGCCGGAAATAATCTTATCATATCCTCCCGAAAAAGCAACCATTATTTCAAAAATTCCTTCGGCAGCTCCTGCGAAGGAGAAAGGCGGCGTCCATGGGAAAGGAAGAAAAACTGAGCTGGGGCTCCCGGCAGGTCCTGAATCTGGCCGCTTCGGCGGCGGCGGAGCTGGGGCACAGCTATGTGGGAACGGAGCATATCCTTCTGGGTCTGGCCCGGGAGGATACCGGCGCGGCTGCGGGCCTCCGGAGCTGCGGCTGCGATTATCCCCGTCTGCGTCAGCTGGTGGCGGAAACCGTGGGAACGGGAGTTCCCTGCTCCGTTCCCGCCCAGGGCTTCACCCCGGAGGCCCGGCGATGCATCCGGCTGGCCACCCTGGAAGCCGCCCGGCTGGGGCAGCGGGAGATCGCCGCAGAGCATCTGCTCCTGGGCCTCCTGCGGGATGAGGACAACGCCGCTTTCCGGCTGCTGCAAAGCGCCGGAACGGACACAGGCCGTCTGTTCACCCGGGTCCTGGAAAATCTGAGCCGGGAGGATCCCTCTCCCTCCCCCGCCCCCCAGCCCGGCTTCCGGAGCCGCCGGGACACCCGCACCCTGGAGCAGTACGCCCGGGATCTGACGGAGGCGGCCCGCCGGGGCGGGCTGGACCCGGTGATCGGCCGGGAGGCGGAGCTGGGGCGGGTGATCCGCATCCTCTGCCGCCGGAGCAAGAACAATCCCCTGCTCATCGGTGAACCGGGGGTGGGCAAGACTGCCGTTGCGGAGGGTCTGGCTCTGCGGATCGCCGCCGGCGAAGTGCCGGAGGAGCTGCGCTCCCGTCGGCTCCTCTCCCTGGATCTGGGCAGCATGGTGGCGGGGACCAAATACCGGGGCGACTTTGAGGAGCGGCTGAAGGAGGTGCTGGAGGAACTCCGGGGCGCGAAGAACGTGATCCTTTTTATCGACGAGCTCCATACCCTGCTGGGTGCGGGGGCGGCGGAGGGAGCCATCGACGCCGCCAACCTGCTGAAGCCCGCCCTGGGCCGGGGAGAGCTCCAGGTCCTGGGGGCCGCCACCGCGGAGGAGTACCGCCGGTATGTGGAAAAGGACGCCGCCCTGGCCCGGCGGTTCCAGCCCGTGGCCGTGGAGGAGCCGGAGCGGGACGCGGCGGCGGAGATCCTGCGGGGGCTTCGGGAGCGGTATGAGACCCACCACCGGCTGAAGCTCACGGAGGAGGCTTTGCTGGCCGCGGTGGACCTGAGCATCCAGTATCTGCCGGAGCGGTACCTGCCGGATAAAGCCATCGATCTGATGGACGAGGCCTTTGCCCGGGTGCGGATGGAGGAGCCCGGGAAAACGCAGGTGGACCGGGAGGATGTGGCGGAGGTGCTCGCCGCCTGGACCGGCATTCCCGTCCGTTCCCTGACGCAGGAGGAGAGCCTGCGCTGCCTCCGGCTGGAGGAGACGCTGCGGCAGCGGGTGATCGGCCAGGACGAAGCCGTATCCGCCGTGGCCAGGGCCATCCGCCGGAGCCGCACCGGTCTCCGGGATCCCCGGCGTCCCCTGGGGGTATTTCTCTTTCTTGGGCCTACGGGGGTGGGAAAGACGGAGCTCTGCCGCGCTCTGGCGGAAACGGTTTTCGGGGAGGAGAAAGCCCTTTTCAAGCTGGATATGTCCGAGTACAAGGAAAAGCACCGGATCAGTACCCTCCTGGGCTCCCCGCCGGGCTATATCGGCTGCGAGGACGGAGGCCGTCTCACGGACCGGGTCCGGCGCAGGCCCTGGTCACTCATCCTCTTCGATGAGCTGGAAAAGGCCCACGAGGATATCTGGGACCTGCTGCTGCAGATCATGGAGGACGGGGTGCTCACGGATTCCCGGGGCCGTCAGGCAGACTTCCGGAACACCGTGATCGTCATGACCTCCAATCTGGGGGCTCGGGAGCTTACGGCAGCCGGACCCGGTCTGGGCTTCGCCCCCGGGGATACGGCGGAGATGGGGCTTCGGGAGGCGGAGACGCTCCGGGAGCTGCGCCGGACCTTTCGCCCGGAATTTCTGAACCGGGTGGACGAAACCCTGGTCTTTCGTTCTTTGGGACCGGAGGAGATCCGACGGATCGCGGAGCGGATGACCGGGGAGGTTGCCGGCCGGCTGAAGGCCCTGGGGATCACCCTGGAGATGGAGGACGGGGCCCTGGACCTTCTGGCCAGACTGGGCTGGGATCCCGCCTATGGGGCGAGGCCCCTGCGCCGGGCGATCCGCACTTTTCTGGAGGATCCGGCGGCCCAGCTGCTCCTGGAAGGCCGTCTCCGCGCGGGAGACAAACTGATTCTGCGGGAAAACGAGGATACGCTGTCTTTACTTCCCCTGGCAGTTTCCGCTGTGACCGCGTGATCTTCCCCCCGCTGCTCTCCGGCGGGGGATTTTTGCTTGCAGAGGAAGGGAAAAAGCGGTATAATAGATAGAACAAATGTTCCATTTTTCGGAGGATCGCGCCATGGCCTTTGCTCATCTGCATGTACACAGCGAATACAGCCTGCTGGACGGAGCCTGCCGCATCGAGGGGCTGGTGCAGCGGGTCCGCGACCTGGGCCAGACCGCGGTGGCGGTGACGGATCACGGGGTGATGTATGGGGCCGTGACCTTCTACAAGGCCGCCAAGGCGGCGGGGATCCACCCTGTGATCGGCTGCGAGGTCTATGTGGCCCCCCGGGGCATGGAGGACCGGGAACACGGGCTGGACAGCGAGGCAAGACACCTGGTGCTCCTGTGTGAAAACGAGACGGGGTACAAAAACCTCTGCTACATGGTCTCCCAGGCCTTCCTCCGGGGCTTTTACATCAAGCCCAGGGTGGACAAGGCCCTCCTGCGGGAGCATCACGAGGGGCTCATCGCTCTCTCCGCCTGCCTGGCCGGGGAGATCCCCCGGCAGCTCCGGGATGGGAATTATGAGGGAGCAAAGGCTGCCGCCCTGGAGCTCAGCGGGATCTTCGGCCCGGAGCATTTTTATCTTGAACTGCAGGATCACGGCTACGCCGAACAGAAGCCGGTGAACGCGGGGATCCTCCGCCTCCATCGGGACACGGGACTGCCCCTGGTCCTCACCAACGACGCCCACTACCTCACGAAGGAGGACAGCAGCGCCCAGGACGTGCTCATGTGCATCCAGACCCAGAAGACCGTGCAGGACGCCGACCGGATGCGCTTCGAGACCCAGGAATTCTATATCAAATCCGAGGAGGAAATGCGCTGCCTTTTCCCGGATTACCCGGAGGCGGCGGACAATACCCAGCGTATCGCCGAGCGCTGCCGGATGGACTTCACCTTCGGCGAATACCATCTGCCCCAGTTCCAGCTTCCGCCGGAGGCAAAGGACGCCCGGAGTTATCTGCGCAGTCTCTGCGAGGCGGGTCTGGCAAAACGGTACGGGGACCGGGCTGAGGAAATGCGGGCCAAGCTGGACTATGAGCTCGCCACCATCGACCAGATGGGCTTCAACGAATACTTCCTCATCGTGCAGGATTTCGTACGGTACGCCAAGGATCAGGGCATCCCCGTGGGCCCGGGCCGCGGCAGCGCCGCCGGGAGCGTGGTGAGCTACGCCCTGGAGATCACGGATGTGGACCCGGTAAAATACAGCCTGTTCTTCGAGCGCTTCCTGAACCCGGATCGGGTGAGCATGCCGGATATCGACATCGATTTCTGCGTTGAGCGCCGGGGCGAGGTTGTTGATTATGTAAACCGAAAATACGGCAGCGACCACGTGGCCCAGATCGCCACCTTCGGCACTATGGCCGCCCGGGCGGCCATCCGGGACGTGGCCCGGGCCCTGGGCATGAGCTATGGGGACGGGGACCGGGTGGCCAAGCTGGTGCCCGCCACCCTGAACATGACCCTGACGGAAGCCCTGCGCCTCAGCAAGCCCCTGAAGGAGCTGTACGACGGGGATCCCCAGGTGCAGAAGCTGGTGGATACCGCCATGGTGCTGGAGGGGATGCCCCGCCATGCCTCCACCCACGCTGCAGGCATCGTCATCACCCGGGATCCGGTATACACCTACGTGCCCCTCTCCCGGAACGACGACGTGGTGGTGACCCAGTACCCCATGACCCAGCTGGAGGAGCTGGGCCTGCTGAAGATGGACTTCCTGGGACTGCGGAACCTGACGGTGCTGTGGGACGCGGTGGCCCGGGTGCGGAAACGGGTCCCGGATTTCGATCTGAAGACCATCCCCGAGGATGACAAAGCCGTATACGATATGCTCACCGCGGGTAAGACCTCCGGTGTGTTCCAGATGGAGAGCAGCGGCATGACCGGGGTCTGCGTGGGGCTGAAGCCCCAGAGCATCGAGGACATCACCGCCATCATCGCCCTGTACCGTCCGGGACCCATGGAGTCCATCCCCCGGTTCATCGACTGCAAGCAGCACCCGGAGCGCATCCGGTACAAGCACCCTCTGCTGGAGAGCATCCTCAGCGTCACCTACGGCTGCATCGTGTATCAGGAACAGGTGATCGAGATCTTCCGGAAGCTGGCTGGCTTCTCCCTGGGCCAGGCGGACCTGATCCGCCGGGCCATGAGCAAGAAGAAGCAGAAGGAGATCGTGAAGGAACGGAAGACCTTCGTGGAGGGAGACCCGGAACGGGGCATCTGCGGCGCCGTGGCCAACGGAGTTCCCGCCCAGGTGGCGGAGGATATCTATGACGAGATCCTGGCCTTCGCCAACTACGCCTTCAACAAGGCCCACGCGGTGAGCTATGCCATCATCGCATACCAGACCGCCTATCTGAAATACTACTACCCGCCGGAATATATGGCCGCCCTGCTCTCCAGCGTATCCGACGTGAGCGGGAAGATCGCGGAGTATATCGCGGAATGCCGCGCCTCCGGGATCCCCGTCCTGCCCCCGGACATCAACGGCAGCGACGACGGCTTCACCGTTTCCGACGGCAGCATCCGCTTCGGTCTGGCGGCGGTGAAGGGCATCGGCAAGGGCTTCATCCGCAGCGTCATGGCCCACAGGAAGGAAGGCGGCCCCTTTGTCTCCTTCCAGGATTTCTGCCGCCGTATGACCGGATCGGAGCTGAACAAACGGGAGGCGGAATGCCTCATCAAGGCCGGCGCCTTCGATTCCCTGGGGGCCAACCGGAAGCAGCTGCTCCAGGCCTACTCCCAGATCATGGACGGCATCCAGGCAGAGCAGCGGGGAAACCTGGAGGGGCAGTTCGACCTCTTCGGGGACTCGGACGGCGGCAGCCGGGACTTCGATCTGCCTCAGGTGGAGGAATTTTCCGCCGGGGAACGGATGCGGATGGAGCGGGAGGTCACGGGCCTCTACCTCTCCGGCCACCCCATGGACGACTATCGGGAGCAGGCCCGGCGGCTGAACGCCGTATCCATCGCTTCCATCCTGTCCTCCTTCGAGGGGGAGGAAAAGGGGGATTTTACCGACGGCCAGACCGTGTCCATCGCGGGCGTGGTGGCCTCCATCAAGACCAAGACCACAAAAAACAACAGCCTCATGGCCTACGTCACCCTGGAGGATAACGGGGGCAGCATGGAGCTGCTGGTATTCCAGCGCCTGCTGAACGAATGGAGCGGGAGGCTGGAGGAAGGGATGCCGGTGCTGGCCCGGGGCCGGATCTCCGTTCGGGAGGAAAAGGCGCCCCAGCTCATGGCGGACAGCTTCCAGCTCTTCACCGGGACAGACCGGGAGCGGCAGGCAGGACCCGCGCAGCCTCCCCGGGACCGGGAAGAAAAAGTCTCCGCCCCCGCCGGGGCGGCGGAAGCGGAGCGGGAAAAAGCCAGGACTCTGTGGGTGCGTTTCCCCTCTGCGGATTCCCCCCAGTACCGCAGGCTCCAGCTCATCCTCATCATGTTCCCGGGCCAGGAGCCCATCAAGGTCCATTTCGCGGATACGAAGAAGACCCTGGCTGCATCCTGCTGGATCCATCCCTCCCTGGTGCGGGAGCTGAAGGAGATGCTGGGGGAGGAAAACGTGATCGTCAAATAAGCGGGTGTTCGTTGATCGTCAGCTTGAACTCCAGGCCCAGCTTCTCCGCCGCCTTGCGGCAGAGGATCATCCGCTGGAGGAAAATTTCAAAATAATCCATCACGGAGCCGTATCGGGTATCTATGGTGAGACGCAGAAGGACCTGCGTCTTTTCCGGATCCACGATCAGCTCCGTTTTTTCCACGGAATAATTCACCCGGTCGTGGATATCGAAGGTGCTCATATCCGAATTGCGCACCCGGCTGCGGCGCACGTCGGACTTATCCGCAAGGATCAGGGCTGCGGCGATATCGCTCACGGGATACCCGCTGCTCTCGTCATGGTTGCCGATGGCCGCCACCACGTCCGCCACCTCGTCCGCAGGCATGCCCAGATCCGTGAGGATCCGGAAGGCCATGATCGCACTGCTCTGGCAGTGCTCGAACCGGTTCACCAGATTTCCTATATCATGGAGATAGGCGGCGATCTGCACCAGACGCAGCTCCCGCTCCGGGCGGCCCAGCGTCTCCAGGAGATAGCGGCCCATCCGGGCCACCATTCCCACGTGGGCGAAGCTGTGCTCCGTGAAGTTCAGGGCCGACAGCATCTCATCCGCCTTGCGGATATAGGTATTGACGGCCTCATTCTGCAGTATGCTCTCGTAGGTTACCATGGCGCCTCCCATTACAGATCCATTTCCTTCCGCCGGTTTCGGATGAACTCCGTCACTCGATCCAGCCAGCGGGCGAAAAACGACATGACCGGCCTGGCCAGCAGGGCGAAGACCACGAAGACCAGCCAGGCTTCCTTCCCCATGGGGGGAAGGGTGAAATACTGTTTGAAGAAGAGGAAAGCCGCGGCGAAAAACACGCTCATGACGGAGATCAGCGCGATGCGCAGCTTCGTATAAGGCCGGCTCACCCGATCCACCATCATCAGGCCCACCACCCCCATCACGCCGGTGGCCACGGATTTCAGGGATTCCGGTGCCAGACCCATGACTCCGTAGAAAGCCAGGATCCCCAGGATCAGGGTCAGATCCGCCAGGGCGGCGGGCAGAGCCTTATACAGCACGTTGGGCAGGAACCGACCGGTGACCAGGCTGTGGTTCGGCTCCATGGCCAGGATGAAGGAGGGGATGCCGATGGCCACGATGTTCACCAGGCTCAGTCCCGCAGGGCTGAAGGGATAGGGCAGGGTAAAGCAGAGGGTGATGATGCTCAGGCAGAAGGAGAAGATGTTCTTCACCAGGTACAGGGAGGCGCTGCGCTGGATATTGTTGATGACCCGTCTCCCCTCCTGCACCACGCTGGGCATGGCGGAAAAATCGGAATTCATCAGCACCACGTTGGCCGCCTGGCAGGCGACGCTGCTGCCGGAGGCCATGGCGATCCCGCAGTCCGCCACCTTCAGGGCCAGCACGTCGTTCACCCCGTCCCCGGTCATGGCAACCGTGTGCCCGGCGCCCTTCATGGCCAGCACCAGCTTCCGCTTCTGCTCCGGGGTCACCCGGCCGAATACGGTATACCGCAGGGCAGCCGCCTGGAGGGCGGCGTCGTTGGCCAGGGTGGAGGCATCCACGAATTCCTCCGCATTGGGGATCCCCGCACGGCGTGCCACCTCCGATACGGTGCGGGGGTTATCTCCGGAGATCACCTTCACCGTGACTCCCTGTTCGGCAAAGTAACGGAAGGTATCCGGCGCCTCCCGCCGGATCTTGTTGGACAGCAGCACCAGCGCCGCGGGCCGGAGGGTCCCGGTGAGCTCATCCTCCAGGCTGCCGTTATAGGCGGCCAGGAGCAGCACCCGGCAGCCCAGGTCGGACCAGCGCTCCACCTCCTCCCGGAGGTCGCCGTAATCCTGACGCATGAGGAACTCCGGCGCGCCCAGGAGCCAGCAGTCCCCGGGGCCGAAGGAGATGCCGCCGTATTTCTTCGCGGAGGTGAAGGGCAGGGTGTTCTCCGCCTTCCGGGATGGGCTGCCGCCGAAGCGGCGCTGCAGGGCTTCCATGGTCTCGTTCTCCCCGGGAAGCGCATGCACATAGTCCACCAGGACCTGTCGGACAAATTCGTCCCCGAACTCCTCCTCCCGCAGGAGGACCAGATCCTCCACCGTCATCTTATTCTCGGTGATGGTGCCGGTCTTGTCTACACACAGGACGTCCACCCGGGCCAGGGTCTCGATGGAGGCCATGGTGTGGCAAAGGGTCTTCTTTTTCAGCAGCCGCAGGATGCCTGCCATCAGAGCAAGACTGGTGAGGAGATAGAGTCCCTCGGGGATCATGCCGATCACCGCGGCCACGGTACCGGTGACGGCGGCGTGCAGATCCCTCCCCAGCCAGCTCCATTCCTTCCAGAAGATCACCAGGCCCAGGGGGATCACCACGAAGCCGATGACCTTTACCAAACGGCTCAGGGACCGCATCATTTCCGACTGGCGGCCCTTTCCGTGCTTCTTGGCTTCCAGGGTGAGGCGGGAGGCAAAGGACTCCGCCCCCACGGCGGTGAGACGGGCGCGGCACTCCCCCGCCACCACGAAGCTGCCGGAGTTCAGGACGTCTCCCGGCCCCTTGCTCACCTCGTCCTGCTCGCCGGTGATGAGGGATTCGTTCACCTGCACCTCTCCGGCCAGCACCCTGGCGTCCGCGCAGATCTGGTCGCCCTTGGCAAAGATCGCCACGTCGTCCCGCACCAGCTCGCTGGTGGGCACCGTCAGCCTGTTTCCCTCCCGGATCACCCCGGCCTTCGGAGAGACCAGGATCTGCAGCTTATCCAGCGTATGCTTGCTGCGCAGCTCCTGGATGATGCCGATGGCGGTATTGAAAAAGACGACGCCCATGAAGGTGAGGTCCAGCCAGGAACGGACCAGGATGATGCATACCGCCAGGAGGACGAAGAGCATATTGAAATAGGTGAATACGTTGGAGAGGACGATCTGCCCCACCGTACGGGTAGGAGGCTCCACCGGGAGGTTGGCGCAGCCCGCCGCCGTCCGCTCCGCCACCTGGGCCAGAGTCAGACCGTATTCGGGGGAAACCTCCGCCGGCGGCACTCGCTGAAGCGTCTGCTCAGCGTTCTTTTTCTTCATGCAAGAATCAAGCTCCTCTCTTCTCCTGCCTCTGTTTCAAGTATATCCACGGCGGGGAAAAAAGTCAACGAAGCCGCCGATCCCGAACGGACAGAAAGAAATACGAAATTCCAGGTGACAGTTTGCACTTAGTGTGCTATACTGTCTATTAGGAATATTATCAGCTTTCAAGGAGGTATCACAATGTATAAGCTCAAACCCATCACCGATCGCGTGAAGAAGACGCGGGAGAGATACCGCAGCACCACGCCCAGAGTGGACATCTCCCGGTATCGTCTCATCACCGAGTTCTATCAGTCTCATCCCAACCTCACCGGCCAGCTGCTTCGGGCCGAGGCCATGAAGTACATCTACGAGAACCTTCCCCTGCGGGTAGAGGACGACGACATCATCGTCGGCGCCCTGGGCACCACCTTCCGCGCCTGCTCCTACTATCCCGAATACGGCGCAGCCACCCTGGCCCGGGAGATCAAGAGCGGCAACATCACCAACCGGAAATACGATCCCTACCTCATCGATCCCGAGGACGCCCAGTACGTTCTGGAGACGGCCAGCTTCTGGGATACCCACTGTCTGAGCTTCTTCACCCAGCCCTACCGGATCGACGGGTACAAGAGCCATGACGGCTCCAGCACCACCACCCAGAGCGCCAACCATGCGGACGGCGGCCCCGTGGGCCACTTCTGCACCAACTACAACCGGGCCATCCGCAAGGGCTTCGGCGCCATCAAGGCCGAGGCCGACGCCAAGATGAAGCTCCTGGAGGACAACGGCGTCTACGGGGACGGCATCAACAAGTACTACTTCTACAAGTCCATCTCCCTGGTGTGCGAGGGCATGATCACCTTCACCAAGCGCTACGCCAAGAAGGTGGAGGAGATGGCCACCGCCGAGACCCGGCCCGAGCGGAAGAAAGAGCTGGAGATGATGGCCGAGAGCCTCAACTGGGTCACGGAGAATCCCGCCCGGAACTTCCATGAGGCGCTGCAGGCCCTGTTCCTGTACCAGCTGTGCCTGGCCCTGGAGGGCAACATGCACGGCATGAGCTTCGGCCGCGTGGACCAGTACGTGGGCGATTATTACGAGAAGGACATCGCCGAGGGACGGATCACCCCCGAGTACGGCCAGGAAATGCTGGATATGTTCTTCCTGAAGGTCGCGGAGATGAACAAGTTCTGGGGCGACAGCGGCGAGTACGGCGTGCCCGGCTACACCTCCGGCCAGCTGATCACCATCGGCGGCGTGAAGCCGGAGACCGGCGAGGACGCCACCAACGCCGTCACCTATATGTGCCTCCAGTGCTCCGGCCGTCTGGTCCTGCACGATCCCCCCATGGCCCTGCGCGTCCACAAGAACATGCCGGAGGACCTGTGGGAGGCCGCCATTGAGACCAACAAGATCTGCGGCGGCGTGCCCAGCATGGAGAACGACGAGGTCATCATCCCCGCCCTCATGGATCGCGGCATGAGCCTGGAGAGCGCCCGGAACTACTGCGCCGTGGGCTGCGTGGAGCCCGGCGGCTGCGGCGACGAATGGGTCTGCTGCGGCGGCACCGGCAGCGGCGGCTTCCTGAACATGATCAACTGCCTCATGGTGGGCATCAACAACGGCGCGAACCCCCTGCCCAGGCGGGACTTCCGCACCGGCAAGACCCTGCCCAGCATCCAGAGCGGACCGGCGACCGGCTACCTGAAGGACTACACCTCCTTCGACCAGGTGCTGGAGGCCTACCGGATCCAGACCGAGTTCTTCGTGAAGATGCACATCGGCCTGACCAACGCCTTCGAGTACGTGGCCCGGCAGTATATGCCTCTGCCGGTGGTTTCCGCCACCATGGAGGGCTGCCTGGAGAACGGCGCCGACGTCATGTGGGGCGGCGCGAAGTACAACTCCTGCGGCGTGGCCGGCGTGGGCATCGGCAACCTGGCCGACTCCCTGCAGATGATCAAGCACCT
>JAFZVM010000128.1 GCA_017617795.1 Oscillospiraceae bacterium | reverse complement strand
GCCCGATGGGAGCAGCGTTACCCCCATCGCCGGGGACGTGTACATCGGCAAGAGCCTGGATGCCCTGAAGGATACGGGCGTGGACGCCGCGGACGGCGCCTTCCAGCTGACCTTCAACGAAGGCGGCACCTGGTATGTGGCCGTGAAGGCGGAGGGCATGGGCCTGGCCGCCACCGTGGTCACTGTCAAGGGCGCTGAAGCCCCCGCGGAACCCGAAGCTCCCGCCGAGCCCGAGCAGCCTGCGGAGCCCGAGGAGACCGAGGGCACGTTCTACGTAGTCGTGGCCGGGGATACCCTGTGGCGCATCGCCCAGAAGTATTACGGCTCCGGCTTCAAGTGGGACGTGATCTACGAAGCCAACAGTGGCATCATCAAGAATCCCAAGCTGATTTACGTGGGCCAGGTCCTGCTGATCCCCTGAGTCCCTGAATACCGAGCAAACAGCATAACATGTAAATCACGGGCGTCCGCAGATGCGGACGCCCGTTTCAGTGCGTCGACACAGTCTCCGCACCGAAACAATTTGCAAGCGATTGCTTGCAAATTGATCACCTGCGGGTGGGTGATGCGACGTGAAGGGGCCTCCGGACCGGCCCCTTCACAATCCCCGCCAAGTCAAAACGGCATAGGAAAACTCTATCTGCAGACATATCGGGCGTCCGCATCCGCGGGCGCCCGTTTCAAATATCCGTTCTGCTGCGGTCCGGTCAGACCCCGATGTGGCTGGCGGCGGTGTCCCCGTCGTAGATGGCCACGATATCGCTGCTGTTCACGTAGTATTCCCCTTTGGCGTTCCGCATGGTCTCCCAGTGGCCCTGGGGCGGCTCGTTCAGCCGGGCTCCCTCCCGGATCAGCAGCTCCCGCAGCTCCCTGCCGTCGATCTCCCGGGGAGCGATCCGGCGCTCAGCGGCCAGAGCCGCAGCGTGGCCCGCCGCCTGCCCCATGCTCATGCTGGTGGCGATGACCCGGGTGGCCCCCAGGGCGTGGAATTCCGCGCTGTAGCACCGGCCCGCGGCCAGCAGATTGTCGACACCCACGGGCACCAGGGAGCGGTAGGGGATCTCTGCCCAGTCCCGGGGATCCGTGCGCAGCTCCATGCCCTCCGGGGCGACGAAGGGGTGCATCATGTGGTCGTTCTCGTCCTGGGAGGGACGGGCGACGGCGGAGCCCTCCGGCGCGGCGGCGTGGATATGGCGGATGGCGGTGTGGAAGCCCGGGGTAGGCACATGGGTGTCGAACATCTCCGGCCAGATGGCGATGCCGTCGTCGAACTTCCGCCCCGCAGCCAGGTCGATGTCACGGAGGACGTATTCCCCGATGATGCGGCGGGAATCCCGGATGCCGTTCATGGGCGCCAGGTTCTCCAGCACCGCATGCTCGAAGCCGGGGACGTATTTCCGCAGGAAATCCACAAAGACGAAGACCTTCCGGTGCTGATCCACGATCTGCCGGGTCAGGTCCTCCACGTCGTCGCAGCGGCAGTCGAAGGTGTGGGTGGCGTCCAGGGTCACGTCCGTGCAGGTGGGATCCGCCCCGCCGGGCACGGTATACACCAGGTTGCCGGGGCTGAGGATCTCATAGAGATCTCCCTTTTCCAGGGCCTCGAATTCCTTGGAGACGATGAGGTTCCGGTGCTTCCGCTGGTCCATGGTCTTCCGCCATTCCGCGTCCGCCTCCCGGAATTTCTGCTCGTTCACGTAGGCCAGGCGGAAGCCCATGGTGACGGACTGGCTCAGGCCCATGTATTCCGCGCTGCTGGTCTCCGTGGGGATCCCGGCGGCGAAGGCCAGGTCCGCGTCCCCGGTGCAGTCGACGAAGACCCGGCCCGTCACCTGTACCTTGCCGGATTTGCAGTAGACGATGACGGAGGTGATCCGCCCGTCCTGCACCTCGCAGTCGCATACGTGGGCGCCGTAGAGGATGCGGCAGCCCGCCGCCAGGAGCATCTGCTCCATCATCACCTTGCCCGCCTCCGGGTCGATGGAGGGGAGGTGGGGCTTCATAAGGGCATAGCCCTTTTTCTCCATTCTCTGCAGGAATTCCAGGGCGTAGCCGTCCACGTATCCCGCCATGCCGGTGATATAGCCGTTGGTGTACAGGCCTCCCAGGGACTCCCGCCATTCCAGCAGGATGACCCGCTTCCCGTCCCGGGCGGCAGCCAGACCCGCGCAGAAGCCCGCCGGACCTCCGCCGCACACCACCACGTCCGCGTCAAAGCGCTTGGAAACATTCAGCATTTTCCGTTCCTCCCGTGTATATTTGCTTTCGTATTTTACACCCTCGTCCTCATTCCGGATACCGGGTCCAGAGGAAATCCGCGCTCTCCGCCGTACTGCGGGAGATGACCCGGCCCCAGTGGATGGAGCTGTTGAAGTTTCCCTCCGCGATCACGCAGCCGTCCTCCCGCTTTTCCAGCACCACCACGCTGTGGGTATCCCGGTTGATCCGCAGGATGTCCCCCGCCCGGATGGAGTCATAGGTGAATTCTCCCGCCGGGATCTCCCGATAGGGCAGATCCCCGAACACCGCGTCGCTCAGGATCATGGCGAACCCAACGCAGCCGCAGCCGGTATAGGAGGAATAGCCGAACATATCATAGCGTACATACTCGTTCAGATTCGTCCAGGGCGTTCCCTCCGGATACTCCGCCTTCATGGCGATGAGCCCCGCATATACCGCCTCCGGGGAAAGGTCCTGATCCTCCCGCCGGGCGGAAAAGGCGGAGCAGGCGCCGTCGTAAGCCGCAGCAGTGAAGACCCCCTCCAGGATCAGCCGCTGAGCCAGGGTCCCGGCGTCCCCCTTCCGCGGAGCGCCCAGGGCGAAAAAGCTGACCCGGGCCGCGTCACCCCGCAGAAAGATCCGGCCGTCGTCTCTGCCGTATTCCCCCCGGGTGATCCCCAGCTCGTCGGAGAGGGTCCAGGCCGTATCCCACCGGAAGTCCGTGCCGCTGACGTAATCCATGGCCCGGAGGACGAAGGTGAGATACTGGGCCGCGGTGACCAGACCGCCGCCGCCGAAGGCGTCGTCGCTGACGCCCATGGTGAGGCCGTTTGCGTAGGCGTAGCCCACGTACGGGGCCGCCCAGTCCGCCAGGTCGGCGAAGGGGGTCTGCCAGGTCCCGGCCAGGGCCTCCTCCTCTTTTCCCAGCAGGCGCACCAGCATGGTGACCGCCTCGTTCCGGGTGGGCGCCCGGTCCAGCTCATAGATGGGGGCCCCGTCCGCGCTCGTCCCGGTGCCGTTGAACAGGCCCAGGGCGTGCAGGGCTTCCGCCGCCGCGGTCTCCTCTCCTCCCGCCCCCAGGGCTGCGGGGGAAAGACTGAATACCAGCATAAGCGCCAGGAGCAGGGATATGATCCGTTTCATGCTTGTTTCTCTCCGTTTCTTCAGGGGAAGGCTCCCGGATCATGTCAGATCCGCTTCAGGATCCGCAGGATGTTCCGGCCCTCCCGGTATTCGTAGTGCACGTCGTCCATGGTCTTCTTCACCAGGAACACCCCGAGGCCGCCGAGGGACCGCTCCTCCGCCGGAGCCGTGATATCCGGATCCTCCGCCGCCAGGGGATCGTAGGGCACGCCCCGGTCGATGAAGGTCAGGATCACCGCCCGGGGTTCCTGCTCCGTCTCCACCCGCACCGTGGCGGGACCGGTCCCCGGGGCGTAGGCGTATTGGGCGATGTTGCTGAACAGCTCGTCGATGGCCACGTCGATCTGCAGCCGGGCCTTGATGGGGCAGTCCAGCTCCTCCAGTATGGCGTTGACGAAGTCCGTGACCGCCGGGATGTTGGCCACCACGGCTTCGAGATTGAGCTCCTGCATCCGATTCCCCTCCGCTGATCCGTCTGTCGGTCTCTATTGTACCCTCTTCGGAGGTGTTTGTACAGGGTCCGCAGGAAAGAGTCCTCCGATCGGCCGGTCCCCGGGAGGAACGCGGGATAAACGCCTTGCTATTTGGGGCGTTTTGCCTTATCCTGTCTGTATGGAAAGTATGGACGCGGCGGATCCCGGGGACGGGCGGCATGCCCTGCCCGACGGGATCTGAGCCGGGAGCGTGGAGGATGGGATGGAGCGAAAAGGCGTCGACCTGCATATGCATACTTCGATTTCCGACGGGACGGACAGCCCGGAGGAGATCCTTCTCCGGGTGAAGGAGGCCGGGATCGGCCTGTTTTCGGTCACGGATCACGATGCCCTCAAGGGGAGCCTGATCATTCCGCCGCTGCTGCGGAAGGGGGATCCCCGGTTCCTGACCGGGGCGGAGTTCTCCTGCAAGGATGAAGGAGGCAAATATCATATCCTGGGGTACGGCTACGATCCGGAGGCGGCGGCCATCCGGGACGTGGTGGAATACGCGCACCGGCTGCGCATCATGAAGGTGACGGCCAGGCTGGATTTTCTGAAGTCGGAATTCGGCTTCGAATTTTCCCCGGAGGAGCTGGAGGCGCTCATGGCCCTGGATAACCCCGGAAAACCTCATATCGGGAACCTGATGGTGAAGCACGGCTTTGCGGAATCCAGAGAGACGGCCATCCGGCAATATATCGACCTGGCACAGTTTCCCGGCGGATTCCTGCGTCCCGAGGACGCCATCCGGGGGATCCTGGAGAGCGGCGGCGTTCCCGTCCTGGCCCACCCCGCCTATGGGGACGGGGATCAGCTGATCCTGGGGGAAGAGATGGATGCGCGCGTCCGGCGTCTGATGGGATATGGGCTGCAGGGAATGGAGTGCTTCTATTCCGGCTTCACGGCAAAACTCTCCCGGCAGATGCTGGCCCTGGCGGAGCGGTATGAGCTGTATGTGACCTGCGGGAGCGACTACCACGGCCGCAACAAGCTGGTGGAGCCGGGGGACACGGGGCTGAACGCGGAAGGGGAATACCCGGAGGGGTTCCGCCGCTTCCTGGAAGCGATGCGGGACCGGGAGTATCCCGCGGTCTGACGCCCGGGCCTGGGAAGCCGATCCGCTGTGCATTTTCCGCTCCCCGTGGTATCCTGTATCTGCAATGCGTTTTGAAGGAAGTGTCCTATGAGATCCAGATCAAGAGATATGACGGCCGGCAGCCCTCTCCGGCTGCTGACGGCTTTTACCCTGCCCGCCCTGGCGGGCAACCTGCTGAACCAGGTGTATTCCATCACGGACAGCATCATCGTCGGGCGTTATCTGGGCCAGACCTCCCTGGCGGCCATCGGCGTCACCATGCCCATCGTCCTGCTGACGGCGGCCATGGTCATCGGCCTGAACGTGGGCGTGGGCATCCTGCTGAGCCAGGCCTTCGGCCGCAAGGATCTCGCCCAGATGCGACATACCTTTGCCAACAGCCTCTATCTCGCCCTCATCATCGCCGTGTTCACCACGGGGGTCGGCCTGCCCCTGACCGTGCCGATCCTGAAGCTGATGGGCACCCCCGCCGCCCCTCTGGCGGAGGCTGCCTCCTATATGCATATCAACTTCGCCACCACCATCTTCCCCCTGCTGTACTACCTGTTCAACAACGCCTTCCGGGGCATGGGGGACAGCATGACGGCCCTGTGGTGCCTCATCGTTTCGGTGGTGGTGAACGTCTTCCTGGATATCCTCTTCGTGGCGGTCTTCGGCTGGGGCGTGCCCGGCACCGCCTGGGCCACGGCCATCGCCCAGGCCATGAGCGTCGTCTTCTCAGCGGTGATGCTCTGGCGGCGTTTCCCGGAGATGCGCCTGCGCCGGGAGGATTTCCGGCCGGACCGGCCGCTGCTGGGGGAGATCACGAAGCTGGCGGTGCCCATCGCCGTTCAGACGGGCTTCAACAACCTGGGCAACGTGGTGGTGCAGAGCTGCATCAACGGCTTCGGGGAGGCGGTCATGGCGGCCTATACGGCGGCGAGCCGCCTGGGCACCCTGTCCCTGATGCCCGCGGAGACCCTGGGCAGCTCCATGTCGGTTTTCGCCGGGCAGAATTTCGGGGCGGGGAAGCTGGGGCGCATCCAGAAGGGCGTCAAGGCCTCCTGGCAGCTGAATATCCTCATCTCCGTGTTCCTGGGGGGCGTGCTGCTGATCTTCGGAAGATCCTTCATCGGCCTGTTCCTGAAGGACCCCGGTCCGGAGGTAACCACGGCGGCTTACCGCTTCCTCCTCTTCGCCGCGGTGCCCGGGATCCTCAACGGCATCATGTGCATCTATCAGCAGACCCTCCGGGGCGTGGGCAAGGCGACCCAGGCGGTGATCGGCGGCTTCATGCAGCTGGGGGCCAAGGTGCTGGTGGCGCTGCTGGGCGCCAGGGTCTTCCTGCAGCTGGACGTGGTGTGGCTGGCCTGGCCCGTCAGCTTCGCGGCCGGCACCGTCTTCCCCTTCTTCGTCTACCGGCGGATGATCCGGGGTGTTCCGGAGGAGGAGCCGGAAGCGTGAAGACCCGGAGGCAAGAACAGGATCACAAGAAAGACCGGCGATTCTGAGAGGAAACAGCGATGCGCCTTCTGTTTGAAATGGATAAGGGAGATCATTCCCTCTGCACCCACGATTTCGCGCGGCCCTCCGCCCGGGCCATTCTGATCCGGGACGGCAGGATCGCCATGGTACACAGCCTGAAATACGATTACTACAAGTTCCCCGGAGGCGGCATCGAGAAGGGGGAGGACCCTGTGCAGGCCGTGATCCGGGAGACCCTGGAGGAAGCGGGCCTGACGGTGATTCCCGATTCCGTGCGGGAATACGGGCTGGTGCGCCGTATACAAAGGAGCCCCACGGATCCCGCGGAGCGGTTTCTGCAGGAAAATTTCTATTACCTCTGCGAGGGCGGGCCGGAGCAGAGGCCGCAGAAGCTGGACGGGTATGAGGCGGAGGAACGCTTCACGCCGGAGTTCGTGGAGCCGGAGAGGGCCATCCGCGTGAATCGGACGGGGGAGCACGGCCCCAAGGACCCGATGATGCTGGAGCGGGAGGCCAGGGTCCTGGAATTGCTGCTGAAAGAGGGCTTCCTGCCCGGGCACGAAGGGAATCAGGCATCAGAAACGCAAAGACGGGAGTGAAGCCCTTGGACTACTCCGCAGAAAAGCATTTTGTGCAGACCTTCATCCGAAAAAGCAGGAGGGAGCGCCTGCTCTATGAGCTGACCACTCCGAAAAAACGCGTGGACGGCGTCAGCCGTTTTTGCCATCAGGCAAGGGAGTTTCTGGACCCGGAAAAGATCCTCCTGGAGGGCGAGGACCTGGAGCGCAGACCGGAGTTTGCGCAGTTTATCCGGCGGCATGACGAGCTGTGCCTGGTCCTGTCGCTGGATTTCTGGCAGGATGAGCAATACCTTCCGCTGAAGGATGCGGTCGTTCAGGCGATCGTCAGCCTGGATGCGGTCCTGATCCTCGGCAGCACGTTTGCCGTTGTTTTCGCAGAACCCATGAAGGGCGGCAGAGAGAAGTATCTTCTGTCAGAAAGCTAGGAAACCGCAAGCAGGAGTGAACGAGTTGAAAAACGAGGTTTTTGGCAAAAAAGTCTTCCTCTTTGCCGCCCTGGGGCTGCTGGCAGTCTCCCTGCTTGTGATAGCCCTCACCGGCAGTCGGTACACGGTGTCCTTTGACCTGGGGCCGCAGGGGGGCGGACCCCATTACGGTGCGGAAGACTATTCCGTGACCATGGAGGACCCCGGGATCGCGGAGATCACCGGTGTGAGCGCGGAGGGCCGGTTTCTGAAGATCCGCCTGCGCTCCCTGCACAGAGGCGCGACGTTTCTCATGGTGCAGAAGCAGGAGAACTTGCTCCTCATGGAAAAGGTTTACGTCCATTCCGGCGGCGTCATCACCCTGGACACGTTTTTCGGCAGCTGCTCCGGCGGCTTCCTGATCCCCCTGTCCCTGCTGGTTTTCCTGATCCTGATTTATGTAAACCGGATCCGCAAGCTCAGATACGAAATGCGGCAGAACCTTTTCCGCTATCGCAACATTCTGAATTTCGGCCTGATCGTATTTCTGAGCTTTCTGATCCTCAAGCTGGTCCAGGTGACGCTGCGGTTCAGGGGAATAGACGCCAGCGTTTATTCGGTGCTGTCTTCCGCCGGATCCTTCGCCTGCGTCGTCCTTCCCGTTGCCTTTGCCGTATCGATCATGATCAGCCTGAGCAATCTGAACCTGATGCGGAAGGAGGGGGTCACCTGGCGCAATATGCTGGGCTTCCTCCTGGGGCTGGGGATTTGTCTGCTGACGCTGCTGCCGGACGTTCTTTACGGTTATATTCTGAAGCATCAGGTGGTGGATATCTTCAATCAGAAGGGCATCGGATCCCAGGTGTACTCCCTGTTCGAGTATTCGCTCTTCTTCGTGGTGGCCTATCTGGAGTGCATCCTGGCGGGGACGGTGGTGCTGGGCATCCGGGCCGCCAGACACGTTCCATCCTTTGACAAGGACTATATCCTGATCCTGGGGAGCCAGATCCGGCCGGACGGCACCCTGACGCCCCTTCTCCGGGCGAGGGCGGACAAGGCCCTGGAGTTTGCGGAAATGCAGAAGGAGGCCGCCGGAAGGGAGCTCATCTTCGTCCCCTCCGGCGGAAAAGGAGAGGACGAGGTCATATCCGAGGCTGAGGCCATCGGAAACTATCTGCGGTCCCGGGGCGTGCCGGAGGAGCGGATCCTCCCGGAAACCCGGTCGCTCAATACCTATGAGAACGTCCGGAACTCCATGGAGCTCATCTCCCGGCGGGAAACGGGAGCGGATGGCGGAAACGGCGGCGCTGCCGAAACCCAGGTGCCCGGGACGGCGTTTTCCACCAGCAATTATCACGTTTTCCGGGCAGGTCTGATCGCGTCAGACCTGGGGTTTCCCATGGAGGGCATTGGAAGCCCCACCAAGCGGTATTTCTGGGTGAACGCCTTTATTCGGGAGTTCATTGCCACGCTGGTCTCGGAGAGAAAGCGCCATGCAAAGGTGATCGGCGTCCTTTTTGCGGGGGTGCTCGTCATGGTGGCGCTGAACTACCTGTCGGTGCTGCTGTAAGACGTTTCCGGGAGAAGCGTTCCCGTTTCAAACAAAGAAATAATCCTGCCGAATAACTCGACAGGATTTTCGCTTTAAAATAAGGGACGGGTCTATGGCTTATTCGAACTTGAGTTTTCTGACGCAGTGACTGGATTCGAACCAGTAGCCCGCCGCAGGCGGCGGGCTGCGAGGCGGCTGGATTTGACGGCGCTTCGCGCCTGACGGCCGCTGGTTCGAATCCCAATTC
>JAFZVM010000127.1 GCA_017617795.1 Oscillospiraceae bacterium | reverse complement strand
GCTACGGCGAAACGCCGAGCCATGACGTACCGGAGAAGGAGTCCACCGAGGATACCGTGTACCGGTTCCTGGGGTGGAGCGACGGCACGGAAACCTATCCGGCTGAGGAGCTGCCGGAGGTCACGGGGGACGTGACGTATACGGCGGAATTCGAGGAGAGCCCCCGGGATTACACGGTGACCTGGGTGATCGACGGGGAGAGCGAGGATTCGACCTGGGGCTACGGCGACACGCCGAGCCATGACACCCCGGAGAAGGAACCCACCGAGGATACCGTATACCGGTTCCTGGGGTGGAGCGACGGCACGGAAACCTATCCGGCTGAGGAACTGCCGGAGGTCACGGCGGACGTGACGTATACGGCGGAATTCGAGGAGAGCCCCCGGGATTACACGGTGACCTGGGTGATCGACGGGGAGAGTGAGGATTCGACCTGGGGCTACGGCGAAACGCCGAGCCATGAGATCCCGGAGAAGGAGTCCACCGAGGATACCGTGTACCGGTTCCTGGGGTGGAGCGACGGCACGGACACCTACGCACCCGAGGAGCTGCCGGAGGTCACGGGGGACGTGACGTACACGGCGGAATTCGAGGAAAGCCCCCGTGAATACACCATCACCTGGCTGGATGGGGACGGGAACACCCTCCTTGAGGAATCGGTCGCTTACGGCGAGACGCCGGAGTATACCGGCGACGATGAGCCCACCAAGGAGGCGGACGGTAATTACCGGTACTCCTTCAACGGCACCTGGGATCCGGAGATCGAAGCGGTGACCGGCGAGGCGACCTACACCGCCCAGTTTGACGAGATACCGCTCTACTCCGTCACCGTGATCGATCCCGACAACAGCCCCACGATGACGGCTGACGTGACAAAAGCGGCGGAGGGCGACACCGTGACCGTGACCGTGACGGCGGACGGCTATGATATCGAGAGCATCCTCGTGTCCACTGAAGACGACGAATTCGAAGCCGAAGGCGAGAACGGAGTCTATACCTTCGAGATGCCCGCGTCGGATGTGACGGTGGAGGCGAGCCTTAGTCCGATTCTCTATCACATTACCGCCTTGGATCCGGATATCCAGAATACGATGGTACAGGCGCTGGACGATAACGGCGATGAAAACAATGAACGGTATACCGATGAAACGATAACCCTCCGGATCATGTGGCCTGTTGAAGCGGTCACTCTGAATTCCGTGACGTTGAGTTGGGACGGCGGATCCGAGACGCTGACCTGGGACCCCGACACCTTGACCTGGACCGGCGATACGGAAAATCTGACCTATGCCGGTGACAGCAGCTCGCCGAATTCAAATGTCAATAACTTTACCTTCACCATGCCGCCTAGTAATGTGACGATCGAGACGGACTTTACCGTGCTCTATAATATCACCGTGAATTATGATGAGAGCAACGGCGGCGGAGACGTGAACACGGGGATTGTAACGCCGACCGTGGATGGGGAACCGGTGTCGCAAGCCTCTCCGGGCGATAAGGTGGTTCTGGATATCCAGCTTTATAACGGCTATACTGTGGACTTTATCACATACTATGCCGGCGATGACTCTTTCCTCATAGAACCCGTGGATGGAGAATATTCCTTTGAGATGCCGGATATGGATGTGAGAGTGTATGTGAGCCTTTCAGGAACCTAATCCCCTGAACGGAACGGAGGGAATGATATGAAAACCATCAAAAAGACTTTGGCCCTGCTGATGATCCTGGCCCTGGTCCTGACCCTGCCGGTCCTGGCGGAGGGGGAACAGACGGCCTACACGGACGTGCCGGGCAACGCCTGGTTTGCCCGGGCGGTGGAATACTGCACCGCCCAGGGCTTGATGAACGGGGTGTCGGAGGACAGCTTCGCCCCCGGCGGCGGCACCACCCGGGCCATGGTGGTGACGGTGCTGTACCGCCTCTCCGGCAGCCCGGTCCGGGCTTCGGAGAAGACCTTCCCGGACGTGGCGGCGGACAGCTGGTACGCGGACTCCGTGACCTGGGCCGCCCTGGAGGGAGTCACCACCGGTAAGGAGGACGGGCGCTTCGCCCCGGATGAGGCCATCAGCCGTCAGGACCTGGCGGTGTTCCTGTGGCGCAGCCTGGGCAGTCCCGCCGCTCTGGGCGGCGAACCCTTCACGGATGAGGCGCAGATCGCCTCTTACGCCCTGGAGGCGGTGCGCTGGGCCAGGAGCGCGGGGATCGTGAACGGCATGGGGGACGGAAGCTTCGCCCCCAAAAAGGGCGCCACCCGGGCGGAGCTGGCCTCCATCCTTATGAACCTGAGCGAGCGGGTCCTGGTGTCCCGTTTGAGCATCCCCAACGCCAAGCCCGCCGGCCTGGTCCTGGACAAGGACGGCAGCCTGCTGGTGACGGATACCTACCATAAGTGCGTCTGGCGGGTGAAGGACGGGGAAGCCGTCCGCATCGCCGGAGCGGAGACAGCCGGGGACCTGTACGACGAACCCATGGGCAGCTACGTGGACGCGGAGCCGGAAAAGAGCTGCTTCCGTCAGCCCTGGGCCATCACCCCCTTCCTGGAGGGCTGGGTCGTCAGCGATACCCGGAACAACGCCCTGCGTTACCTGGATGAGATCAGCGTCCAGACCGTCAACGCCTCCCCCGGGGAGAGCGATCTTCCCACCGGAGATTACGGCGTGACCTATGAGCGGCCCACCGGCCTGGCGGTGGACGAGGAGGGCAACCTCTATGCGTCGGATACCGGCGCGGGCGCCATCCGGGTCATCACCCCCTACGGCGTCGCCACCACCGTGGCGGCGGGGCTGGATGAGCCTGCCGGCCTCTGCTGGCATGAGGGCAGCCTCTATGTGGCGGAAAGCGGAGCCAACCGGATCCTGAAGATCACCGGGAAGACCGTGGAGGTGCTGGCCGGTTCCGGGGAGGAAGGCTTCCTGGACGGCGCGGCGGCTTCCGCCTGCTTCTCCTCCCCCATGGCCGTGGCAGTGGACGGGCAGGGCCGGGTGTATGTGGCGGACACGGTGAACGGCGCGGTACGCTGCATCGCAGACGGCCAGGTGACCACCCTCCTCCGCTTCGAGGGGGATACGCCCCTGTACAGCCCCATCTCTCCCGTGGGGCTCCTGGTGACGGAGGAAGGCCTCTACGTGGCGGATAACTTCGGCGGACGCCTCCTGTGCATCGGGATCGGGTAAAAGAAAACAGAGAAATAGCTTTCGGGCGGGTCTGCATCGGCAGACCCGCCCGTTTTTTCCTTTGCGCATTATCCCCGGATGAGGGTCATTTCCCCCTTCATGGGATTGAAGCGGGAGAAGGCCCAGTCGATATCCCGGCCGTTCAGCAGGCCGTATAGGCATTTCAGCACCCCGGCGTGGGTCACCAGAATCAGATCCCGGCTGTCGTCCTCCGCCAGGATCCGCCGCAGGGCCTCCCCGGCCCGGTATTCCAGGTCGTAGAAGCTTTCGCAGTCCCGGTCGAAGCGGTAGGCCATGAGCTCCTGCCCTCTGCGTTCATAGGCCTCCGGCCAGCGGCGGCGGACCTCGTCGATCAGCAGGCCGTCCCAGGCGCCCAGGGAGAGCTCCTGCAGATCCTCACGGATCTCCGTCTCCAGTCCCAGGTGCCGGGAAACGATGGCGGCGCTGTCCCTGGCGCGGCTCAGGGGGCTGGCATAGATCCGCCCGGCCTCCGGCTTCAGTTCCGCCAGCGCCCGGCCCGCCGCCTCCATCTGCGCCTCCCCCTCCGGGGAGAGCCTGGCATCGTAGCGGCCCATGATGACCTTGCCCGCATGGAGGACCGTCGCCCCGTGGCGCAGGAGGAAAAGCCGCCTGCCCCGCGCCAGCTCCGGAAGGGAGGGACGGTCCAGCAGGGCTTCCAGGGCCTCCCGGTCCTCCGGCCGGTCCATGTCCGCCACGGTGCCGGGGAAGGGCATGGGCAGGATCCTCCGTCCCCGGCGGTTCAGGATGGGCTTCAGCCCGTCGGTCCCGTCATGGGCCAGGATCTCCTCAAAAAAGCGGGCGGGGATCCACATGGGATGTCCCCGCTTGTCTCCGTATCCCGGCACGGCGAAATCGTCTCCGGCGTTCACCAGAAGCTCCCGCACCGCCTGCCGGGGCACGGCTGCGCAGTCCCCGGGCAGGAGAAGGAGCCCTTCCGCTCCCCGGTCGGCAAAGTACCGGACGCCGGCGGCCACAGAGGTGAACATGCCCTGCTCATAGTCCGGGTTATACAGGGCCTTCGCTCCCTCCCGGGCGATCAGATCCGTCAGATCCCCCGCCCGGTAACCGGTGACCACCGCCGTCTCCTCCGCGGAGCCCGCCAGGCAGCGGATGGCCCGGGCAAGGGCGGGAACTCCCGCCACCTCCAGCAGGGGCTTGAACGCCCCCATGCGGCTGGACAGGCCCGCCGCCAGGACCACCGCCCCGATCATTTCGTTTCCTTCTGGGCGGTGAGCAGGAAATAGCCGCAGTTCTTCCCGGGCACCGCCCGGCAGAAGGGCTTGCAGCCCTTGGGAAGCACCTGCTCCCAATAGGCGTCCAGACTGCCGTAGTCAAACAGGAGCTGGGCGTAATAATCCTGCAGCTGCTTTGTCCGGTCCCGGAAAAGGGTGATCTCGAAGCCCGTCTCCCGGATGGCATGGAGCAGATTGTCGATGACGAACATCCCGTCCAGCAGATAGGGGGAGGGGAGACTGTCCGCCGTTTTGCAGTCGTCTTCCTTGCGGGGGGTGTTCAGGATGCGCTTGGCCTCATAATAGACCTCCCCCGCCCGGTCCGCGTCGGGATTGATGCAGTACAGGTCCGTGATGGCGATGCTGGCCCCCGGCTTCAGGACGCAGTACAGCTCATGGAGCAGCTCGTCGTGCCGGTTCATGAGGGAGAAGGAGCATTCCAGCAGCGCTCCGTCGAAATACAGGGAGGGAAAGTCCAGGCAGAGCCCGTCCGTCTGCCGGAGCTGCAGGGAGCTGTCCAGCTCCTTCGCCCGGGCCAGAATGGCCTTGTCCCGGTCGCAGCCCACGGGCTTGACTCCCAGCTCATCCCGCAGCAGACGCATGGAAGCGCCGTCGCCGCAGCCCACGTCCAGGATCCGGTCCCCGGCCTTCCAGCCGGCCGCCCGGGCAGCCTCCCGGGTAAGGTCCTCCCCGCCGGGGTGGAATCCAAAGCTTGTTTCCATCGTCTTACTCCAGTATATCTCCGATATCGTCCAGCCCCTGCTCCGTGGTGACCACGATCACATGGTCCCCCCGGTGGAGACTGTCCAGGCCGCCGGGGATCAGGGCCTTGCCTCCCCGGATGATACAGGCTACCAACAGGCTGCGCTTGGTGTTCAGATCCTTCAGAGGAACGCCGCAGAGGCCTTCCACCTCCCGGCCCACGGAAAACTCCAGGGCCTCCACCTTGCCGCCGCAGAGCCTGTGGATGGCTTCCACGTTGCTGTCCTCGCTGGCGGCGTTCATGCCCCGCACGTAACTGAGGATCATATTGGCGGTGATGTGCTTGGGGGAGATGACGCTCCCCAGGCCGGACTTCTCGCTCAGGTCGATCAGGTTGCCGCTGTTCACCTTCACCACGGTCTTGCCCGCGCCAAGGGAAGCGGCGTAGAGGCCCAGGATGATATTCACCTGGTCGGAATCCGTCAGGGCGACGATGGCGTCCATGTTCTCCGCCCCCAGCTCTCCCAGCAGTTCATGATCCGTCCCGTCCCCGTGGATGATCCCCGCGCCGGGCAGCAGCTCGCACAGGGTGTTGCACCGGTCCTCGTCCTTCTCCACGATGGTGACCCGGGTCCCGGCCCCCTCCAGGCTCACCGCCAGGTAGTAGGCGATCCGTCCTCCACCCACGATGAGCACCCGGTCCGCCTTCTTTTTCTGGATGCCCAGGCGGCGCAGGAAGCGGGCGATCTCCGAAGGTTCTCCGGTGATGCTGATCCGGTCCTCCGCCTGGATGCGGAAATCGCCGCCGGGGATATAGACCTCGTCCCCCCGCTGAACGGCGCAGACCAGCACCCGGCCGAATTCCCGGCTCAGGTCCTTGAGCAGGAGTCCGGGGAGCGCGGAATCGGCTCCCGCCGTGATCTCCACGATCTCCGCCCTGCCTCCGGCAAACACGTCCACCCGGTGGGCGGTGGGGAAGCGCAGCAGGCGGGAGATCTCCGAAGCCGCGGCGAACTCCGGATTCAGATACATGCTCAGACCCAGCTCATCCGAAAGAAAGTCCAGCAGGGAACCGTTCTTGTCCTGCCGCCGGGTATAGTCCGGGTCCCGGACCCGGGCGATGGTGTGCTTCGCGCCCAGCTTCCGGGCAATGAGGCAGGCCATCAGGTTCTGCTCGTCGGAGGCGGTGGTGGCGATCAGCAGATCCGCCTTGTCCGCCTGGGCGTCCCGCTGGACCCCCAGGGCGGCGCAGCTGCCCACCACGCCCATCACATCATAGAGGTTTCCCACCTCCTCGATGCGCCGGGGATCGGAATCAATGGCCGTAACGTCGTGGCCCTCCAGAGAGAGCCGCTGAGTGAGCTCCCGGCCCACCATGCCGCATCCTGCGATCACGATCTTCATGAGGCGTTACCTCCGGTCTTATTCTACAAATACGGGAATGCTCACGCTGAACAGGAACTGCTTGGTCTCCTTGTCCAGGAGCCTGATCTCCACGTCCGCTTCGCCGGACTGGAGGCCGGTGATGATGAGGGGACAGGAGACGCCGTCTTCGTTCCAGGCGCCCCAGGTGCAGGAGACGACGTCTTCCCCGTAGATCTCATAGCGCAGGGTGTGGAGCCCCGGGTTATCCGAACGGATGGTCACGGTGATCTCATAGTCCTCGTCCACCGCAAGACCGATCTCGTCTTCGGAAACCTCCAGCGCAGCGTAGAAGATATTCACCTGTATGGTCTGCATGGCCAGCAGAGTGCCGTCGTCATGGCAGTAGGCCACCGTGAGTTCGGTGCTGCCGGCGCTCACGGGGCTGATGTACAGCGTGGTATCGTTGTTCTCGTCCCATTCGCTCCATTCGCCGTTCAGCAGGTTGGGATCCTCCGCATACCAGCTGACGTAGGTGTGCTCGTCGTCCGGCCCGTAAACCGCGTGCACATGGATCTCGCCGCCGGCGAAGAGGGAAAGGTTCAGATATTCCACGTCCACAGAGAATTCCACGTCCTCGGCGACAGCTCCCGACTCCCCGGCGGGAGCCACCGTGACCTGAACGGTCTTGGAATCCAGGATGGTCTCCGATTCCGAAATGAGGAAGTAGACGGTGACCTCCGTGCTGCCGGCGGAAAGGCCGGTGATGCGGAGGGTATTGTCGTCCCCGTGCCAGCCCAGCCAGGAGCAGGAGACCACGTCGTCATTGCCGACGGAATACCGCACGGAGACGCCGGTGCAGTTCTGCTCAATGGCGGTGAGGCTCAGGTCCCAGGATTCGCCGATGGCCACCCGGACCTGGGTGTCCGACAGGGTGAGCACACCGCTGGGGCCGGCCTGGCTGCCGCCCAGGGGAGCGTATTCCTCCACCTCCGCGTTTTCCAGATAGGTCAGGGGAATGGCCAGATTCAGGTTCTGCCCCTCGGTATAGGTGGCGGAGGTGATGGCGATGACCTGGCCGTACTTGTCCAGCAGGGCGCCTCCGCTGCTGCCCGGGGAGATGGCGGCGCTCATCTGGATGTAATCCACCCCGCCGTCCCAGCGGTGGGGGTTGGAGATGATGCCCGCGGAGATGGTGTTCTGCAGGCCCAGGGGGCTGCCGATGGCGTATACCGTGGCTCCGCCTACGTTATACTCCGGGCTTCCCACCTGCAGAGGCCGGAAGCCTGTCCCCTTGATCTGGAGAACGGCCCAGTCCTCATCCGCGCTGTAGTCGTATACGCCCAGCACTTCATATATGTCTCCCGTATCGGAGACGGTGATGCTGGCGGAAGCGGCGCCGGAGATCACATGGTAATTGGTAACGGCGACTCCGTCCTCCGTGAGGAAGAAGCCGCTGCCGGTCTTGATGCACCAGCCGTATTCATCGTAGATCTCGATGTAGAAAACGGAGGGGGAGCAGGCGGCATAGATCTGTTCCGCCGTCAGAACAGGCAGATCGTGGGAGGGACGGGGGATATGGGTGAGGATGAGGATCTCCGCGTCAAAGGGGACCTGATCCCCCTTGCTGTAGTCCGGGCTGCCGGCCACGACGGCGGTCACCGTCGAGGAAGCGCCCGCCTCCAGATCCTCCACCACGTCCGTGCGGACGTTGACGAAGCCCGCGTCGGCAAAGGCCCGGACCAGCGCTTCCGGCTCGCCGGCTCCGATCTCGGCGGGGGAGAGAGGAACGGCCGCCCTGCGCAGGGTGTGATACTCCACCAGCACATGGGTATCGGCGGAGAAGCTGTCTCCCACCGCAAACCGGTCAGAACTGCCGATGATCACGTCCCGGACGGTCTCGTTCCTGGCCGACTCCCGGGAGGTGAGGTCGGCGTATTCCTTCAGCTCGATGGAGGTGAAGCCCAGGATCCTGAGCCTCTTCTCCGCTTCCTGATAGCTGTATCCCGAAAACTCCTCCGAGGAAAGCGGCATGACGATCCGGGGAGTCGGCGTGGGGGTGGGAGCGGGAGTGGGGGCCGGCGTCGGTACGGGCGTCGGCGCGGCTGTGGGGTCCGGTACGGCGGTGACCGTCGGTATGCCGCCGCTGCAGGCGCAGAGGGAGACGAGCATCAGCAGGGCCAAAAGAAGAGTCAGGCCTCGTTTCATGGCAATTGTACTCCTTTCCGGGATCTCTCTACAGCACCCATAAACGGGAGCGGTATTGGAGGGCCTCGGCCAGATGGCCGGGCTGGATCTTTTCGCTGCCTGCCAGGTCCGCGATGGTGCGGGCCACCCGCAGGACTTTATCATGGCTTCGGGCGGTGAGGCCCAGGCGTTCGTATGCCGCTTTCAGCAGGGCTTCCCCCTGCTCATCCAGGCGGCAGACCTCCCGGAGCAGATCGCCTGACAGCCGGGCATTCTCCACCTGGGGCCCTGCGCCGCAGCGCACCCGCTGCCGCTCCCGGGCGGCTTCCACCCGGCGGCGTATGACCAGGGAAGTCTCCCCCGGCTGCCGCCGATGCAGCTCCTCATAATCCAGGGCCCGGAGCTGAACGAACAGGTCGATCCGGTCCAGAAGGGGACCGGAAATGCGCTGCTGATAGCTGCGCACCGCCCCTTCGGAACAGGTGCAGCGGCCGGAGGGGTCCCCGTACCAGCCGCAGCGGCAGGGATTCATGGCCGCCACCAGCATGAAGCGGCTGGGATAACTCACGCTGCCGCTCACCCGGGAGATGGTCACCTCCCCGTCCTCCATGGGCTGACGAAGGACCTCCAGGGTGCTGCGGTTGAACTCCGGCAGCTCATCCAGGAACAGAACGCCGTTGTGGGCCAGACTGATCTCCCCGGGGCGGAGGTCCGTGCCCCCGCCGGCCAGGCCGACGCTGGAAACGGTGTGGTGAGGAGAGCGGTAGGGACGATGGGTCATCACCGGGTGCTGCCGGTCCGTCAATCCCGCCACGGAGCAGATCATGGTGGTTTCCAGGGTCTCCTCCCGGGTCATGGCGGGGAAAATGGAGGGGAGTCTGCGGGAGAGCATGCTTTTCCCGGAACCGGGCGGACCGGAGAGCAGGATATTGTGGCCTCCGGCCACGGCGATCTCCAGCGCCCGTTTGGCCTCCTCCTGGCCCTTCACCTCGGAAAAATCCGGGCCGTTCACATCGGGAGCAGGTTCCGGCACCGCGGCGGGGGGAATGATCTCCTCTCCCCGGAGGTGGCTGATGAGGGCCTGGGTGCTGGCCACGGGGATGACCTCCACTTCGCTGGCGTAGGCTGCCTCCGAAGCGTTGGCCGCGGGGACGAAGAGCTTGCTCAGCCCCGCCTCCCGGGCGGCCAGGGCCATGGACAGCGCGCCGCAGATGGGGCGCACCTCGCCCCCCAGGCTCAATTCCCCGATGAAGCCCCAGTCCTCCGGAAGGGGCTCCAGCTGCCCGGTGGCCGCCAGGATCCCCAGAAACACGGGCAGGTCGTACAGGGTGCCCCCCTTGCGGGTGTCCGCGGGAGCCAGGTTCACGATGACCCTGCCCGGAGGGAAGCGGAAGCCGCCGCTTTTCACCGCGGCCCGTACCCGTTCCCGAGCTTCCTTCACCGCCGTATCCGGCAGGCCGACGATATCGAAATTGGACTGGACGCCGCCGGTGGCGTAGCATTCCACCGTCACGGCGTAACCGTGTACGCCCCGGATGCCCAGGCTGTGTACCCGCTGGAATTCCGCCATGCCGCCGCCTCCGATCCAAAGCACATACTTCTAGATTTATACCCTATATAGTAAACCTTTGCGGAGGAGATTGCAAGGGAGTTGAGCGCAGGGAAGAAGGAGGCAGCTTTTCCTCTGTTTTTACGCGCCGGAATTGTATTCCGGCCGGGGAAGGTATATAATACAACGAATATTTGTGTGGAAGGGAGCGGCGGTATGCGGGCAGACGTTTCGGGGATCCCGGTGAATTACCTGGACCTGGGTTCCGGACCGGAGACGGCGGTGATCCTCCAGGGCTGGGGGACGAACCTGAGCCTGTACAAGGCCCTGGGGGAGCACCTGGCCCAGCACATGCGGGTGCTGATCCCGGAGCTGCCCGGCTTCGGGGAGACGCCGGAGCCGCCGGAGCCCTGGGAGGCGGCGGACTATGCCGCCTTCACCCGGGAATTTCTCCGGGTCCTGGGGGTGGAGAAGACCCATCTTCTGGGTCACTCCAACGGGGGCCGGATCATCCTCTGCCTCAGCACCTCCCCCCATCCCGGCCTGGAGCTGGGGAAGCTGGTGTTCCTGGATTCCGCGGGCGTCGTACCGGAGAAGACGGCGAAGCAGAAGCGGAAGCAGGCCCTGTTCAAAGTCGTGCGGACTCTGCTGAAGCCCTTCCCCGGGCTCCTGGAGGCGTACCGGCAGCGGCACGGTTCCGCGGACTATCGGGCGGCCAGCCCCCTGATGCGTCAGACCCTGGTGAAGCTGGTGAACAAGGACCTGCGGGAGCTGATGCCACGGGTGAAGGAGCCCAGCCTGCTCATATGGGGCACGGCGGATGCGGACACCCCCCTGTGGATGGGGAAGATCTTTGCGGAGAAGATCCCGGATGCGGGACTGGTGGAGGTCCCCGGGGCGGGCCACTATGCCTATCTGGAGCAGCCAGGTTTCGTGTACCGGGTGCTGGACGCCTATTTCGGAAAGGCGGCGGAATAGATGGATTTGTTTCTTGCGAAAGCGATCATGGGCCTGTGCTTCCTGGGAGCGGGTTTCGTCCTCTTCCGGCGATACGCCCATATATTCCAGCTGAACGGCTATAAGCATCCGGTGCAGGAGCGCTGGGTGCGGGACAATATCGAGCAGGTCATGCTCCGGGGCATCTGGGCCCTGGGGGCCGCTCCCCTGGTCCAAGGGCTGGGCCGGATCGGGGCGTACCTGGCGGCGGCCCTCTTCCTGCTGGTGCTGGGGCTGAACCTGCCCCGGACCCCCGCCAAAAAGCCCCTGGTGATGACCAAGCGGATGTGGAGACTGCTGATCACCTGTACGATCCTCCACCTTCTGGCCCTGGTCTTCCTCCTGTTCATGCCGGACGGGGGCGGCTTCGGCGCCCTGCTGTGCTCCTTCTGCCTGACGGGGGCTCCCTGGCTCCTGCTCCTGGCGGATACGATCAACCGGCCCGTCGAGAAGGCCATCGACAACTGGTACGTCCGGGACGCGAAGCGCATCCTGGGAGAGTGCCCGGATCTGACGGTCATCGGCGTTACCGGGAGCTACGGCAAGACCAGCGTCAAGTTTTTCCTTGAAAAGCTGCTGAGTGCAGAGTACAATGTATTGGTTACGCCGGAGAATTACAACACCACCCTGGGGGTGGTGCGCACCATCCGGGAACGGCTCCGGGCCCAGCATCAGCTCTTCGTCTGCGAGATGGGCGCCCGGAACGTGGGGGACATCAAGGAGATCTGCGACCTGGTGCATCCGAAGTACGGGGTCATCACTGCCATCGGTCCCCAGCACCTGGAGAGCTTCGGCAGCCTGAGCAACATCATCAGGACCAAGTTCGAGCTGGCGGATGCGCTCCCGGAGGACGGGATCCTGTTCGCCAACCTGGACGATGAGAATATCCGCGGCCGGAAGACCGCCGTCCCCACCGTGGGGTATGGCCTCATCCGCGGGGATTACCGGGCGGAGGACCTGACCGTCTCCCCCCGGGGCAGCAGCTTCACCCTCAAGGGAGTGGAGTTCCACACCCGGCTCCTGGGGGCCCATAACGTGCAGAATATCTGCGCCGCCATCGCCGTGGCGGGCACCCTGGGCATACCCCTGGAAAAGCTCCGGATGCCGGTGCAGCAGCTGGAGAGCGTTCCTCACCGGCTCCAGCTCCTGGGGGGCGGGGCCAGGACCGTCATCGACGATGCCTACAACTCCAACCCCGCCGGTGCGAAGGCCGCGCTGGAGGTCCTCTCCGCCTTTCCCGGCCTGCGGATCCTGGTGACGCCCGGCATGGTGGAGCTGGGGGAGAAGCAGGAGAGCCTGAACCGGGACCTCGGCGCCCAGGCCGCGGAGAAATGCGACTATGCCGTGCTGGTGGGCCGGAAGCAGGCGCCTCCCATCCGGGCGGGGCTCCTCTCCGCCGGATTCCCGGAGGAGAAGATCCTGGTATGCGATACGGTGCAGGAGGCCGTCGCCGCGGCGGATGCCCTGGAACCGGGGCGGGAGCGGGTCATCCTGCTGGAAAACGATCTGCCGGATAATTATTGAGGAGGTCTTTTGCATGAAGATCCAGATCGGTCTCTTCTTCGGGGGCAACAGCGTGGAGCATGAGGTCTCCGTCATCTCCGCTCTCCAGGCCTTCGGGCAGTTCGACCGGGAGAAGTACTCCGTGCTGCCCGTCTACATCAGCCGGAACAGCGAGTTTTACACCGGCGAGGCCGCCGGTCATATTGAGGAATACAAGGATCCCAGGGCCCTGATGGCCAAGTGCACCCAGGTCTTCCCCGTGCGTCTGGGGGACCGGGTCGCTCTGCTGGAGCAGGGGGCCTTCGGCTGGAAGAAAAAGCCCTATGCCCTGCTGGACGTGGCTTTCCCCGTGGTCCACGGCACCAACGTGGAGGACGGAGCCCTTCAGGGCTTCTTCCGCACCCTGGGGATCCCCTTCGCCGGCTGCGACGTGCTGGCCTCCGCCGTGGGCATGGATAAGTATGCCCAGAAGCTCCTGTACCGCTCCGCCGGTCTGCCGGTGCTCAGCGCCCTGCGCCTGGGGGCGGAGGGGGATCGGGAGGCCTTCTGCGACCTGGCGGAGAAGCAGCTGAGCTACCCCATGATCGTGAAGCCCCTGGACCTGGGCTCCAGCGTGGGTATCCGTCTGGCCCATGACCGGGCCGGTCTGCTGGAAGCGCTGGACTATGCCTTTTCCTTCGCGCCGGAGGTGCTGACGGAGCAGGCGGTGCAGCACCTGCGGGAGCTGAACTGTTCCGTCCTGGGGGACCGGGAGGAAGCCCGGGCCTCGGAGGTGGAGGAGCCCATCATGGGGGACGAGATCCTGAGCTATGAGGATAAGTACGGCTCCGGCGGCGGCAAGGGCGGCAAGACCGGGGCTTCCAAGGGCATGCGGGGGCTGAAGCGCCTTCTGCCCGCTCCCATTTCCCCGGAGCTGAGGGAAAAGATCCGGGAGGCTGCCGTGGCCGCCTTCCAGGCGCTGGACTGCTGCGGCGTGGCCCGCATCGATTTCCTGATGGACGGTGAGACCGGGCAGTACTGGGTGAACGAGATCAACACCAATCCCGGTTCTCTCTCCTTCTACCTGTGGGAACCGGTGGGCGTGCCCTATCCCCAGCTCCTGGATGAACTGGTGAAGCTGGCGCTGAAGCGGGAGCGCATGAGGGGCAACTTCCACCATGAGATCGAGACCGGTATCCTGGCGGGCTTCTCCGGCGGGAGCAAGGGCGGGAAGATATAGCCGCTTTTGACCCGGACCCGCCGACGCCGGGGTCCGATCCGGAAATGAAAACACACCGAAAGGATTATTCATACACATGATCGAATTTGACGCATACAAAACGAAACTGAACGCCCTGCGGCCCAAGCTGGATACGGTGCGGGACGCGCTGAAGCTGGACGCCGCCCGGGAGGAGATCGCCCAGCTGGAGGCGGAGACCGGGAAGGACGGCTTCTGGAACGATGTGCAGAACGCCCAGAAGGTCCAGCAGCAGATCAAACGGCTGCAGCACAAGTGCGAGAATTACGACCAGCTCAACCGGAGCTGGGAGGATCTGCTCACCCTCTGCGACATGGCCCTGGAGGAGAACGACGACAGCATGCTGCCGGAGCTGGAAGAGGAATACGCCCGCTTCGAGAGCAAGCTGGAGGAAGTGCATCTCAGCACCCTCCTCAGCGGGGAATATGACGCCAACAACGCCATCCTCACCCTCCATCCCGGAGCCGGCGGCACCGAGGCCATGGACTGGGCGGGGATGCTCTACCGCATGTACACCCGCTGGGCGGAGCGCCACGGCTATACCTACAAGCTGCTGGACTGGCTGGACGGGGAAGAAGCGGGGATCAAGTCCGCCTCCATCAAGATCGAAGGGGAAAACGCCTACGGCTATCTGAAGAGCGAGCATGGGGTGCACCGGCTGGTGCGCATCTCTCCCTTTGACGCCTCCGGCCGCCGGCAGACCAGCTTCGCCGCCGTGGAGGTCATGCCGGAGATCACCGATACCGGGGAGATCGAGCTCCGGGACGAGGACATCAAAATGGACGTGTTCCGTTCCTCCGGCGCAGGCGGCCAGAAGGTCAACAAGACCTCCTCCGCCGTCCGGCTCACCCATATTCCCACGGGCATCGTGGTTTCCAGCCAGGTGGAGCGGAGCCATTTCCAGAACCTGGAGAACTGCCGGGAGATGCTCCGGGCCAAGCTGGCGGAGATCAAGGAGCGGGAGCACCTGGAGAAGATCAGCGACATCAAGGGCGTACAGATGAAGATCGATTTCGGAAGCGCCATCCGCTCCTACGTCTTCATGCCCTATACCCTGGCCAAGGACACCCGTACGGGATATGAGAACGGGAACATCGGCGCCGTGATGGACGGCGATATCGACGGCTTTATCAACGCATACCTGAGTCAGAGGGCATAAGAACAGCGGGAAGGGATGTGCTCGGAGCCATGAAATATGAGATCGGCTTTGACAACGCGAAGTACCTGGAGACCCAGTCTGCCCATATCCGGGAACGGATCGGTCAGTTCGGAGGCAAGCTCTATCTGGAATTCGGGGGCAAGCTCTTCGACGACAACCACGCCGCCCGGGTGCTCCCCGGCTTTGAGCCGGACAGCAAGGTGAAGATGCTCCTCACCATGAAGGACCAGGCGGAGATCGTTATGGTCATCAACGCGGGAGACATCGAAAAGAACAAGGTCCGGGGGGATCTGGGCATCACCTACGACCTGGATCTGCTGCGGCTGATCGACGCCTTCCGGGGCATCGGCCTGTTCGTGGGCAGCGTGGTCATCACCCATTTCGACCAGCATGCCGGGGCGGAGGCCTTCCAGCGGCATCTGGAGAGCCTGGGCCTGCGGGTCTACCGGCACTATACCATCCCCAACTACCCCTTCGACGTGGAGGGGATCGTGAGCGAGACCGGCTTCGGCCGGAACGAATATGTGGAGACCACCCGTCCCCTGGTGGTGGTCACCGCCCCCGGCCCCGGCAGCGGGAAGATGGCCACCTGCCTGAGCCAGCTCTACCATGAGCATCTGCGGGGAGTCAGCGCAGGCTACGCCAAATTCGAGACCTTCCCCATCTGGAACCTGCCGCTGAAGCATCCCGTGAACCTGGCCTATGAAGCGGCCACCACGGACCTGAACGACGTGAACATGATCGACCCCTTCCATCTGGAGGCCTATGGGGAGACCACGGTGAACTACAACCGGGATGTGGAGATCTACCCGCTGCTGAAGGCCATATTCGAGAGCATATACGGCTACTGCCCCTATAAATCCCCCACGGACATGGGGGTGAATATGGCGGGCAGCTGCATCATCGACAACGACGCGGTGGTCCACGCCGCAAACAAGGAGATCATCCGCCGCTGGTTCGACGCCGCCTGCGCTTACCGGAAGGGCAACGTGGACAAGACCGTGGTGCAGAAGAACGAGAGCATCATGAAACAGGCGGGGCTGACCCAGGAGAACCGGAAGGTGGCCATGGCAGCCCGGGATAAGGCCCAGGAGACCGGCGAGCCCGCAGCGGCCATGGAGCTCTGCGACGGTCGGGTGCTCACGGGAAAGACCTCCAAGCTTCTGGGCGCCTCCAGCGCCCTGCTGCTGAACGCCCTGAAGACCCTGGCAGGCATCCCGGACGAGGTGCACCTCATTTCGCCGGACGTGATCGCCCCCATTCAGACCCTGAAGGTGGAGCTCCTGGGGGGCGGCAATCCCCGGCTCCATACGGACGAGGTGCTTATCGCCCTCTCCGTGTGCTCCAATACGGACGAGTATGCCGCCCGGGCCATGGCCCAGCTTCCCAATCTGAAGCATACGGAGGTCCACTCCACCGTCATCCTCTCCCAGGTGGACACGTCCACCTTCAAGAAACTGGGGGCAAATCTCACCTGCGACCCGGTATATCAGTCCAAAAAGCTCTATCACAGAGGATAGGAAAGGAAAACGATCATGGATAACCTGAACTACACCATGCTTTGCGATTTCTATGAGCTGACCATGGGCAACGGCTACTTCGCCAGCGGGATGCATCAGAAGATCTGCTACTTCGACGTATTTTTCCGCCAGGTGCCCGATGGGGGCGGCTTTGCCATCGCCGCCGGTCTGGAGCAGATCATCGACTATGTGCAGAATCTGCACTTCGACCGGAAGGACATCGAGTATCTCCGGAGCAAGGGGATCTTTGACGAGCAGTTCCTCCGGTGGCTGAAGTACTTCCGTTTCACCGGGGATATCTGGGCCGTGCCCGAGGGCACCCCCATCTTCCCCTATGAGCCCATTCTCACCGTCCGGGCTCCTGCGGTGGAAGCGCAGCTCATGGAGACCTTCCTGCTTCTCCAGCTGAACCATCAGTCCCTCATCGCCACCAAGGCCAATCGGGTGGTGCGGGCTGCCCAGGGCAGACCGGTGATGGAATTCGGTTCCCGCCGGGCCCAGGGAGGCGACGGGGCCATGCTGGGCGCCCGGGCCTCCTATATCGGCGGCTGCGTCGGCACCGCCTGCACCATTTCCGACCAGCTCTACGGCGTTCCCGCCGGGGGCACCATGGCCCATTCCTGGGTGCAGATGTTCCCCAGCGAGCTGGAGGCCTTCAAGACTTACTGCCGGATCTACCCCAATAACGCGGTGCTGCTGGTGGATACCTACAATACCCTGAAGAGCGGCGTACCCAACGCCATCCGGGCATTCAAGGAAGAACTGGTGCCCAAGGGCATCACCAACTTCGCCATTCGGCTGGACTCCGGGGACATCTCCTACCTTTCCAAGAAGGCCCGGAAGATGCTGGACGAAGCGGGGCTGGAAAACTGCCGCATCTCCGCCTCCAACGCCCTGGATGAACGGCTCATCTCCGACCTGCTGATGCAGGGCGCCTGCATCGATTCCTTCGGCGTAGGCGAGCGGATGATCACCGCCAGCAGCGCTCCCGTTTTCGGCGGCGTGTATAAGCTGGCCGCGGTGGAGGACCAGGAGGGGACCATCATCCCCAAGATCAAGATCAGCGAGAACACAGCCAAGATCACGAACCCCCACTTCAAGAAGGTCTACCGCCTCTTTGACCGGGAGACGGGGAAAGCCCTGGCGGATCAGATCTGCGTCTGGGACGAGGAGATCGACGACTCCCAGCCTTTGACCATCTTCGATCCCCTGGCGGTCTGGAAGACCAAGAAGCTGACGAATTTCGTTGCCAGGGAACTGCTGAAGCCCATTTTCAAGGACGGCAAGCTGGTGTACCAGAAGCCCAGCCTGACGGAGATCCGCAGCTACTGCGCATCCCAGGTGGAGCTGCTGTGGGACGAGGTGAAGCGGTTCCAGAACCCCCACAATTACTACGTGGACCTTTCGGAGAAGCTCTGGCTGGTGAAGCGGGAGCTGCTGAACTCCTTCCGGGACGAATAAATCCATCAACTCGGACCCTCTATCGCTGGGCTCCGAGTTGAGAAGGCTTGCGCTCCGCTCCCCGCAGGCCCTTGCGGACCCACAGTCCGCTCCGCGAGATGGATTTTTGGCAGAAATGAATTCCGCCAAAAATGATCCAATTTTCTTTGCGGCTTGCGAGCCGCGAACTCTGCGAGGCTTTTGGAAACTTTATTTACAGTCTGAGGACAGCCGCCAAGCGGCTGTCCTGTTTTGGAAAGGAAGGGACCTATGGGCTATTCCATGCTATGGCTGGAACGGAAACCTGAGGGAGAACTGCCCGCCTGGGCAGGACAGGTGACCGGGGAAGTCTGCACCCCCCAGGGCCGGGCGGCCCTCCGTGAGCTGCGGGAATGCCTTGCGGCCGCCGGGGAATACCAAAAGGCAGGAGCCTGCCTGCGCCTGCAGGAGGAGCCCGGAGAAGGAGAGCGCTTTTGCCTCCGCCGGGAAGGGGAGAGCCTGATCCTCTCCGGCCCCGGACGGGGCCTCCTGTACGGCGCCTTTGCCCTGCTGCGGCAGCTGGCCCTGGGGGAGGAGGTCCGACTTGGCGAGTCCGCTCCCGCCTGGCCCATCCGCATGCTGGACCACTGGGACAATGCGGACGGCAGCATCGAGCGGGGGTACTCCGGCCCCTCCTTCTTCTTCCTGGAGGGGAAGCCGGCATGCAATGCCCGCACCCGGGATTACGCCCGGCTGCTGGCTTCCGTGGGACTCAACGGCTGCTGCCTGAACAACGTGAACGTGGACGGAGAGGCGCTGTATCTCCTCACGGGGAAGTACGACCGGGAGCTCCGGGAGATCGGGGAGACCCTGGGGGAATACGGGGTATCCCTCTGGCTCTGCGTCAGCTTTGCCGCCCCCATGGAACAGGGCGGCCTCCCCACGGCGGACCCCATGGACGGGGAGGTGCGCCGGTGGTGGCGGGAGACCTGCGGCCGTCTCTTCCGGGCGGTGCCCGGCCTGGCTGGGTTCCTGGTAAAGGCGGATTCCGAGGGACGCGCCGGTCCTCAGACCTACGGCCGGTCCCAGGCGGAGGGAGCGAACATGCTGGCGGAGGCGGTGCGCCCTTACCGGGGCTGCATCCTCTGGCGCTGCTTCGTGTACAACTGCACCCAGGACTGGCGGGACCAGAAGACGGACCGGGCCAGGGCCCAGTACGACACCTTTGCCCCCCTGGACGGGCAGTTCGGGGAGAACGTATATCTGCAGATCAAGAACGGCCCCGTGGACTTCCAGATCCGGGAGCCCGTCTCCCCTCTGCTGGTGCGGCTGGAGAGAACGAAGAGCATCGTGGAATTCCAGCTGGCCCAGGAGTATACGGGTCAGCAGCGGCACGTGTGCTACCTGGCCCCCATGATGAAGGAGGTGCTGGACTTCGCCGGTCCCGGGGGAAAGGTGAAGGACCGGATCTCCGCCGTCTGCGCCGTGAGCAACACCGGAGCGGACTTCAACTGGACGGGCCACGATCTGGCCGCCGCAAATCTCTATGCCTTCGGCCGCCTGACCTGGGACCCGGATGCGGATCCGGCGGTCCTGGCCCGGGAGTGGACGCGGCTCACCTTCGGAGACGATCCCCGGGTAACGGAAACGGTGACGGATCTCCTTCTGCGCTCCCGGGAGGTGTACGAGCGTTACACCGTGCCCCTGGGCATCGGATGGATGTGTTATCCCCCCACCCACTACGGCCCCAGCCCCGAGGGCTTCGAGTATGACCGCTGGGGCACCTACCACCGGGCCACCCACCGGGAGATCGGCGTGGAGCGGGGGCCTTCGGGCACAGGGTATTCGGAGCAGTACGGCCCGGAGCTGGGCCGGATGTACGGGGAGATCGGCACCTGTCCCGAAGAATTGCTGCTGTTCTTCCACCGGCTGCCCTACGACTACAGGATGAAGGACGGCCGCACCCTTCTCCAGCGGATCTACGACGATCATTTCCGGGGCTGCGAAGAGGCGGAGGCCATGGCGGAAGCCTGGGACGCCCTGGAGGGCCTGGTGCCGCAGGACGCCTTCCGCCGGGTGCAGGAGCGGTTCGCCGAGCAGGTCCGTTCCGCCCGGGAGTGGCGGGATGTGATCAATTCCTGGCTGTACCGCCTGACTCTCGTCCCGGATGAACAGGGGAGACCGATCTGGCTCTGAGCGGGGAGAGCCGTCACCGCCCCGAGCGGAAGATCCGCCGCAGCAGGTCCAGGAACCGGGACCGGAAGCAGATCCCCGAGGAGGTGAGGAGCTTTCGTTCCCCGGGGGAAAATACGTCCAGCGCCTCCTCCTCTTCCTCCTCCGAGGCGGCCAGACACAGGGGCGGCCACACCACGCACCACCAGTTTTTGCCCCGGCCGGAGCCCAGATCCGCCCGGAGGGCCAGGTAGTTCCCTGCGGGGAGGGTCAGGCCGGGATAGCTCCGCTCCGGGAAATCCTCCCGCAGGAGGCTGAGGCGCACCGGCTCCGGCTCCCCCAGAAAGGCCAGTGCCTCCTCCGCCCTCCGCTGCAGCTCCGGCAGGGCCGCCTGCGCCTGCCGGGCCGCTTCGTCCCGATCCTCCGCGCCGGAGAGGAGAGGCGACAGGGCCTCTCCCAGGATATCCCGCACCAGGAGCTTCCTCCCCTGGGCGGCGGGGGTATCGTCGGAGGCCCGGACGTGGAGCCGCAGGACCCGGGCGGAGATCTCCGCCGTTTCCGCCTCCCGCAGGGCGGAATCCCACAGGGAGAGAAAGAGAGCCAGACAGAAAACCAGCGGCGCAAAACGTTTCATTGCCATACCTCAACACAAAAAACTGGCAGGGATACATGTATCCTTGCCAGTTCTGTTTGTTCCTAAACCGGAAAAGACTCGGGGATAGCCCGCGCCGGTTCAAAAGAGGCTCATCTGGGCCGTCTCGGGCATATCCCCAAAAGCCCCCGCCTGACGGAGCTGCTCGATATGGGTCTTGGAGACCTTGGTGCAGTCCAGGGCAAAATCCTCGATGGAGATGTAGTCCTTATTCCGCTTTTCATAAATATCCAGGGCGGCGGATTCCCCCAGCCCGGCGATGGCGGTGAAGGGGGGAATGAGCTGATTCCCCTCCATGCGGAAACGGGTGGCATCGGACTTTTTCAGGCTCACAGGCGCGAAGGAGAAGCCCCGGAGGTAGAATTCGTAGACCACCTCCAGCCCGGTATACAGGTCCTTTTCCGCCTGCTTCAGCTCGTTCATGTTCCGGGCCAGCTCCTGCAGCTTCCGCCGCACCGTATCCGCCCCGGCGGAGGCGATCTTCAGATCGAAGCCCGGGCAGCGGATGGTAAAGTATGCGCAGTAAAAGGCCAGAGGCATATGTACCTTGAACCAGGCGATGCGCAGGGCCATCATGACGTAGGCCACGGCGTGGGCCTTGGGGAAGAGATATTTGATCTTTTTGCAGGAATCAATGTACCACTCCGGCACACCGACGCCCTTCATGTCCGCCTCCATGTCCTCTGCCAGACCTTTGCCCTTCCGCACGGTCTCCATGATCTTGAAGGCGCGCTTGGCGGGAAGCCCGTAGCCGATGAGGGTGAGCATGATGTCGTCCCGGCAGCCGATGGCCTCGTCAACGGTGGCGGTGCCGCTCTGGATGATGTCCTTGGCGTTGCCCAGCCACACGTCCGTGCCGTGGGAGAAGCCGGAAAGACGAACCAGGGTGCTCATCTTGCCGGGCTGGGTATCCACCAGCATCTCCCGGGTGAACTTGGTCCCGAATTCCGGCACGGCGATGGACCCGGCCTTGCCGATGATGGGATCGTCCTCCGGCAGCCCCAGGGCGGAGGGGGAGCGGAAGAGGAGCATGGTCTGGGGATCATCCAGGGGCAGGGACTTTACGTCCACCCCCGTCAGCGCCTCCAGCATATGGATCATGGTGGGATCATCGTGTCCCAGCATATCCAGCTTCAGCAGGTTGGACTCCATGGAGTGATATTCAAAATGGGTGGTGATGATGTCCGTATTGGGATCGTCCGCCGGATGCTGCACCGGGCAGAAGTCATAGATGCTCTTGTCCTGGGGAATGACCACCAGACCGCCGGGGTGCTGGCCAGTGGTGCGCTTCACGCCGGTGAGCCCCGCCGCCAGGCGGTTTTCCTCCACCTTGGAGACCTGCCGTCCCCGTTCCTCCATGTATTTCTTCACATAGCCGAAGGCGGTCTTCTCCGCAATGGTGCCCACGGTGCCCGCCCGGAACACATGATCCGCGCCGAAAAGCTCGATGGTGTCCCGATGGGCCTGAGCCTGGTACTCTCCGGAGAAGTTCAGGTCGATATCCGGGACCTTGTCGCCCCCGAAGCCCAGGAAGGTCTCGAAGGGGATCTGGTAGCCGTCCTTCACATAGGGCGTGCCGCAAACGGGGCACAGGGCGTCCGGCAGGTCCACGCCGCAGGCGTAGCCATTTCCGGAGTCAAAATCCACGTGGCGGCAGTTGGGGCAGCGATAGTGGGCGGGCAGGGCGTTCACCTCGGTGATGCCGGACATGTACGCCACCAGGGAGGAACCGACGCTGCCCCGGGAACCCACCAGGTAGCCCGCGGCGTTGGATTTCTGCACCAGCTTCACGGCGGACATGTAGATCACGTCGTAGCCCCGGGAGCAGATATTGTTCAGCTCCGTCTCCATCCGCTCCTTCACCAGGGCGGGAGGATCGTCCCCATAGAGACGGTGCATCTTCTCGTAGCACAGGTCCTTGAGCTGCTGCTCGGAGTTTTCGATCTTCGGAGGGAAAAGCCCCTCGGGCAGGGGCGCCACCTCCTGTATGCTCTCCGCGATCCGGACGGGATTGTCGATCACCACTTCCCGGGCCCGGTCCTCCCCCAGATAGGCGAACTCCGCCAGCATCTCGTCCGTGGTCTTGAAATACAGGGGCAGAGGCTCGTCGCAGTCGGCATACTTGTTGCTCAGGAGGATGCGCCGGAAGACCTCGTCCGTGGGGTCCAGGAAGTGCACGTCCCCTGTGGCGCAGACCGGCTTTCCCAGCTCGTCCCCGATGCGCAGCACCCGGCGGTTGTACTCCCGCAGCTGCTCCTCATTTTCAGCGGTTCCGTTCCGCAGGAGGAACGCGTTGTTGCACAGGGGCTGTATCTCGAGAAAATCGTAGAAGGAGGCGATGCGCCTGAGCTCCCGGTCGCTCCGCCGGGCGGTGACGGCCTTGAAGAATTCTCCGCTCTCGCAGGCGGCGCCGATGAGCAGCCCGTCCCGCAGAGTCATGAGCAGGCTTTTGGGGATGATGGGATACTTTTTGAAATGCTCCAGGTGGGCACGGGACACCAGTTCATAGAGATTGCGGATACCCTGCTGCTCCTTCACCAGGAGGATGATGTGTTTGGGCTGCCGCCGGCCGTCGTAGTCCTTCCGCAGGGCGGAGATGATGGGACCCAGGTCGCTGAGCTTCTCCGCCCCCTTGGCCCGGAGCCGATCATAAAAGGCGTTCAGCAGCAGACCGCAGGTGGCGGCGTCGTCCGAGGCCCGATGGTGCCGGAATTCCGGCAGGCCCAGGTAGCCCGCGGCGGAATCCAGACTGTGTTTCTTGATGGGCAGAAGGCTCTGGGAGAGGATCAGGGTATCCACCCCGGTGAGGTCGAAGGGAATATCATATCGTTTGCAGGCTTCCGCCAGAAAACCCAGGTCGAAGTCCGCGTTATGGGCGCAGAGGATGCGGTCACCGGCGAAATCCAGAAAGGCACGCACCGCCGCTTCCTCCGAAGGCGCGCCGGCCACATCCTCATTCCGGATGCCCGTGAGCCGGGTCACTTCCGCCGGGATGGGGATCCCCGGATCCGCAAAGGTCTGGAACCGGTCCAGCTCCTTCCCGTCCTGCATGAGCACGGCGCCGATCTCCGTGATCCGGTCCCGATCCGCGTAAAGACCGGTGGTTTCCAGGTCGAAAGCCACATAAGGGGCGTGAAAATCTGCGTCCCCGGGACCGGTGACCGCCAGACGGTCGTCCACATCGTTGACGAAATAACCCTCTACCCCGTAGATGACCTTGATGCCGTTTTTCTTCCCGGCATTGCACAGCTCCGGGAAGCCCTGGAGCACCCCGTGGTCCGTGAGGGCCACGGCGGGATGGCCCCAGCGGGCGGCGGCAGCCACCATCTGGGAGATGTCCGTCAGGGCGTCCAGCTGGGAATAGCGGCTGTGCATATGCAGCTCCACCCGCTTGCCGCCGGAGGCCTTGTCCTCCCGCCGGGGCTTTTCCATGAGCTGGATGTTCCGGGGCTCCATGGCGATATCCCCGTGCCAGCGGTCATAGCTCACCGTGCCGGAGAGGAGCAGGTACATCCCGTCCTGCACCGCCTCCAGATCCTTGCCTTCCTCCGCCTTCAGGAAACGGGAGACATGAAGGCTGCCGGTGTGATCCGTCACGTTGAAGGAGAAAACGTGGCTGCCGCCCCGGACCTCCTTCACTTCCCGGCCGAAGACCTCCCCCTCCACCGTGACCCGGCCGGACTCGGGGGTAAGGTCGCCGATGGGCACGGGATGGCCCGTGACCTTCTTCCCATATATAACTTTCCCGGGCTTCGGGCCGCCTTTTGCCGCCTTGCCTTTCGCTTCCGGCGGGGCGGCCAGCAGGGGACGGATATCCACCCGAGCCAGATGATACTGCTCCGCGATCCGTTCCTCCGCAGTGCTCAGCACCACGGGGGCAGGCGCCTCCCGGAACTCCACCTCCAGGCGCAGGGACGCAGTTTCCCGGTCCAGATCCGCGGCGCGGACCAGGGCCGTATCCAACCCCGTCTGCAGGACGGTATTCGTCCCGAAGCAGCAGGGGAACATTTCTTTGAAGGGTACGTTCTGCTTTGTTTCCATAAAATGACCTTTCGCAGGGTTTGTCGGTGTATCAATAGAAGGTTGCCAGCGTATTGGCGGGTTTTTCCGCCCGGTCGCAGGTGAGGGTCATGAGTACGGGCAGGATCTCCTCCTTGCTCCGCTGCAGCTCCACCCGGGCGGTGAGTTCCACCCAGCTGCCGCTTACCGGCTGGCTCTCCGGCAGGCACACCGCCGGGAAGCCCAGAAAGGCGATATCCGCCTCGCAGCAGGTCATCACCTGCCGCCCGAAGCCAAAGTGCCCGGGGCGCTTATCCCGACTCTTTACCACGAAGCCCCGGAGACGGAGGATCTTTCCCTCGTATTTCTCCGGTTCGTCGGAAATATCCCGTTCCCACTCCGCATAGTCCCGGTCCTCGATCTCCACGATATCCGCGTTCAGATCGAAGGGGAGCTCGTCCGGGATATCGTCCGGCTGCTCAACGCCATCCTGCTCGAAGAAGATGGGTACCTGCCGGGAGGCTGCCCGCACCACCTTGTGGAGCGCGAGCCGGTCCGTTTTATCGGTGCAGCGGTTGAAGAGCACCACGGTGCTGTCCCGCAGCTTGTCCGCCGCCAGCGCCCGCATGTTGGCGTTGTACGTGAGGAAGGTCCCGGCATCCGCCAGGACGAATTTCCGGAAGGGGATCCAGTTTTCCGGGAAGCGGGCGAAAATATCCGCCTCCTGCCACATGCCGTTCAACTCCAGCAGGATGGTGTTGCAGTCGGATTCGTCCTCCAGCTCCAGCAGCCGCTCCGGGGTGATCTCCTCCAGCTCCGTGATCTGCCGCACGGTCATGTCCAGACCGGGGATGGGTTCCAGCTCCTCAATGCCCTCCTCCGTCTGCAGGACCAGAGGACGCATATCCTTTGGCACGTCCGGGCCGGAAAGAAGACTGCGGATATAGCTGGTTTTGCCTCCCTCCAGGAAGCCCGCGAATACGTAGACCCCGATCTCTGCTCTCTTTTTCTTCCTGGACATCAGATACCTCCGAATACTTCGCCCAGGGCGTCTTCCTTCAGCCCGGCGCCGATGACGCAGATGCGCCCCGTCACCTCCGGGCTGCCCTTCCGCAGCTGCTTTTCTCCGGGCACGTAGTCGAATTCCAGCCAGCCGCCCTCCGGATCGGGGACGATGCCCTTGGCCCGGAGCACCGGACCGAAGCGGTCCTCGTCCTCCAGAGCGTCCAGGATGGACTCCAGCTCCTCGGCGCTGTAACGCCGGGGCGTCTCCCGGCCCCAGCTCTGGAACACCTCGTCTGCGTCATGCTCTCCATCGTGATGGTGATGGTGATGGTGATGCTCGTGCTCGTGATGGTGCTCGTGTTCATGCTCGTGATGATGTTCATCCTCGTCCTCGTCATCATCGTCGTCGTGATGATGCGCATCCTCCAGCAGGGCTTCCGCCCAATGGCCGCCGGAGGAGGCGGCAGCGTAGATCTGGTCTCCGGACAGAGCGTCCCAGGGAGTGGTGACCAGGCTGATCTCCGGCTTGATGCCCCGCAGGATGCCGATGGAGGTCTCCAGCTTCTCCTCGCTCAGCCCCTGGGTACGGCTCAGCACCACCAGATCCGCGGAGGCGATCTGATCCGTATAGAATTCTCCGAAGTTTTTGGCGTACATCTTGCACCGCAGGGCGTCCGCCACGGTGATGCAGGCGCCGGGCTGCACGTCCGCCCGCTTCAGACCGGCCACGGCGGCGGCCACGTCGCTGAGCTTCCCCACGCCGGAGGGCTCGATGAGCACCCGGTCCGGGTGGAACCGATCCAGGGCCAGATCCAGGGCGCTGGCGAAATCTCCCACCAGACTGCAGCAGATGCAGCCGGAATTCATCTCCGTGATCTCCAGATCCGCTGCCTGACCGCCCGCTTCCCGCAGGAAAGCGCCGTCGATGCCGATCTCGCCGAATTCGTTCTCGATCAGCACCAGCTTCTGGCCCCGAAAGGCCTCTGCGATGAGCTTCTTGATGAGCGTGGTCTTGCCGGCGCCCAGGAAGCCGGAGAAAATATCGATCACCGTCAATGTGATGCACCTCTTACGTATAATTTCATGCTGCCCGGGAAAAACGAATGACAGGATCCGCACCGGGCGGACCCTGTCATTATACCGTTTTTTTTTCCTGGCCGCAAGACCGGAGCGGGTCAAATCGGACCCGCCGCGGCATTTCCGGGCGGGGTTCAGTGCTCCCGCTCGGCCTCCGTATCCCGGAACAGCAGGGAGATGCACCAGACGCCGGCGATGCCCACCAGGGTGTATACCACCCGACTCAGCACGGAGGTGGCGCCGCCGCAGATCCAGGCTACCAGGTCAAAGCGGAAAATGCCCACGCAGCCCCAGTTCAGCGCGCCGATGGTCGCCAGGGCCAGGGCAATCTTATCCATGATCATGGATGATCCCTCCAATAATTCAGCATTCTGCTTCCCTTCCAGTATGCCCGATGCCCGGCGGCTTATGCACGGACCGAAAAAAGTCCCGGGAAGGAATTTCCTTCCCGGGACAGAGCGCGAAAAACAAAAACAGTCTCGCCAAGTCTGCACACAGGTGTGATCCGTTTACGATTCCGTCAGAAGTTTTCGGGTCTTCCACTTTCCGCTGAAGTAATAGACCATACAGATGATCATGGGACCGACCCGGGCCAGGGCGTTGCCCCACCAGTAGCTGGCCACGCCCAGATGGAAGAGCGCCTCGAAGAGAAGGCTGATGCCCACCCGGAACACCACGTCCAGGATGCCGATGACGAAGCCCATGGAGGCGAAGCCGGAGCCGTTGACCATGGCAAAGAAGGGGCCCATGAGGGCGCCGCAGAAGAAGGTGGCGACCATGATCCGCATGAAGGTGCGGCCCAGCTCTACCACCTCCGGGTCCTTGGTGAAGACGCCGTACAGAGCGTCGCCCCAGATGAGGCCTACGACGGAGGTGACGGTGGCCAGGATCAGGGTGCAGGCCAGGGTGCCCCAGACGGTCTTCTCGCACCGGTCTGTCCTTCTGGCGCCCAGGTTCTGGCCGATCATGGTGGAGGCGGCGCCGTCCACGCCCATGACGAAGACGTTGCACAGGCGCTGGATCTTGTTGCCCACGCCGTTGGCGGCGGTGGCCACGATGCCGAATTCGTTGACTCTGGCGGAGCAGAACATCAGGGAGAAATGGATGGCGACGTTCTGCACCACCCGGGGGATGCCCAGGACCAGGATGATCTTCAGGGGCTCCCAGCGGATGCGGAAGGTATCCCAGTTGAATTTCAGATCCAGCTGATCCCGCTTCCGGTAGAGGTAGATGCAGGAAGCCACGCAGGAACCCAGCTGGGAAGCGGCGGTGGCGATGGCGGTGCCCGCCGCGCCCATGTGGCACCAGGCCACCAGGACGACGTCCAGAACGATATTCACCACGGCGGCTACGATGATGAACAGGAGCGGGCGTTTGCTCTCCCCCATTCCCCGCAGGACGCTGCATATGGCGTTGTATATGAATACGGCCGGCATGGCGACGGCGGTGATCTCCAGATACTGTACCGCTCCGGCCATCGCTTCCTCCGGGCAGTTCAGCCAGCCCATGATCTTCCAGCGCAGGGCCAGGGTCGCTACCAGGAAGACGACGCTCAGAAGGACCATCCAGCTCAGGAGGGTGCCCACGGTGTGACGGGTCTTGGTCCTGTCTCCTGCGCCGGTGAGCTGGGCGACGTAGACCTGTCCCGCGGTGCCGAAGGCCACGGCCAGGGGGGTGACCAGGTCCGCCACTTCGCTGCCCACGTTCACCTGCGCGGTGCCGATTTTATCCGTGAACTGACCGATGACCGCCAGGTCCACGGAGGAATACAGTTGCTGGATCAGGTTCGTGGCGATGAGGGGCAGAGCGAAGGTGAGGAGCGTTTTCAGGATGCTGCCCTGGGTCAGGTCCGTGCCGATACGGGCGCTTTTAGCGGCAGACATAACGCATCACCGCCTTCCGGATCCCATTATTTGCAATTTCAGTCAATTCAAACGATCCTTTCTATGCTGAGGATGCCGGGAAAACCAGTCATATCGGGGATATGCGGACATATCCCCGATATGAGCGTGAAAGGTCACATAAAGGAGGGAGCCTTGTTGCTGCGGATGCTGATGGTATCCGCAGTGTTGACGAAGAACTCGCCTTCCGTGTTGCGGACGGTCTCCCAATAGCCCATGGGGGGCTCGTTCAGGTGAGCGCCTTCGGCTACCAGAAGGGCCCGGAGCTCCTTGCCGTCCACTTCTCTGGGAAGGATCTGCTTCTGGACGCTCATGGCGGCGGCGTGGCCCGCGGCCTGGCCCATGCTCATGCTGGTGGCGATGACGCGGGTGGCGCCCAGGGCATGGAACTCGGCGGAATAGCAGCGGCCGGCAACCAGGAGGTTATCCACCCCCACGGCCACCAGGGAGCGGTAGGGGATCTCGCAGTAATCTCTGGGGTTGGTGCGGAGCTCGTAGCCCTCCAGGGGGACGAAGGGATGCATCATGAAGTCGTTCTGGTCCTGGGCGGGCCGGGCAACGGCGTTGCCGAAGGGCTCCTTGTAATGGACGTGGCGCACGGCGCAGTGCTTGCCCGGGGTGGGAACGTGGGTATCCAGGACTTCGGGGAAGAGGGCGATGCCGTCTTCAAACTTGATGCCGCCGGCTACGTCGATGTCCCGCAGGACGTACTCGCCGATGATGCGGCGGGAATCCCGGATGCCGTTCATGCCGGCCATGGCCACCAGCTGGGCCTTCTCGAAGCCGGGGAGGTACTTCTTCATGAAGTTCACGAAAAGGTATACCTTCCGGTGCTGGTCCACGATCTGACGGGTCAGGTCCACCACGTCGTCGCAGTGGTTGTCAAAGCTGTGGGTGGCGTCCAGGGTGACGTCCTTGCAGGTGGGGTCGCTGTCATTGGGCACAGGATAGATCAGGTTGCCGGGGCTGAGGATCTCCGGCAGATCCCCGTTGGCGATGGCCTCGTCCTGCTTCGCCATAAGGAGCATCATGTTGGCGCCCTCGGGCCGGTTCTTGGCCCAGTCCCGCTGGGCGGCGGCGTATTTCTCGGTATCCACGTAGGCCAGACGGAAGCCCATGGTGACGGACTGGCTCAGGCCGAGATAGTCCGCGCCGCTGACCTCCGTGGGCACGCCCGCGGCGAAGGAGAGATCCGCGTCGCCGGTGCAGTCGATGAACATTTTGCCGGTGACTTCGATCTTGCCGGATTTGCAGTAAACGATGACGGAGGTGATCTTTCCGTCCTTCACCTCGCAGTCGCACACATGGGCGCCGTAGAGGATGCGGCAGCCCGCCGCCAGGAGCATCTGCTCCATCATCACCTTGCCGGCCTCCGGGTCGATGGTGGGCAGGTGGGGACGCACCATGGCGTGACCCGCCTTGTCCATGCGGTCGATGAATTCCTTGGCATAGCCGTCCACATAACCCGCCATGCCGGTGATATATCCGTTGGTATAAAGGCCGCCCAGGGACTCCCGCCACTCCAGCAGGATGACCCGCTTCCCGTCACGGGCGGCGGCCAGAGCGGAGGCGAAGCCGGCGGGGCCGCCGCCGCACACCACGACATCCGCATCAAAACGACGACTGGTAAGAAGCATGTTCGTTTCCTCCTGTTCCATATCCTGATCTTGGTTTCTTTTTTGTGTTCTTTTATACATTGTACTATTCCTGCCGGAAGAAATCAAACGGTAGCGCAAGAAAAAACGGCGCGGCCGCTGCGGGCTCTCCGCTCCGAAGGGGCGAAGGGGAGGTCCGGAGGGCCCCTTCCGGGAAAATGCGGCCCGAAGTGCCCCGAAAGCCCGGCACGAAGCCGGCTCTTCCTGCGGCGAAAGGTTGAATCGACAGCGGTTCTCTGCTATGATGACAGGGAACCGCCCGGCGAAGCGCCGGCGGGGCGCCAACACGGAGGAGGGTCGGCCGGCATGCAGAAAAAGTGGTACCGCCTGGACACGGCGGCCCTCATCTTCCCGGCCGTCGCCCGCAGCGATTGGAGCAACGCCTTCCGCATCTCCGCCACGCTGGCCGAGCCCGTCGACCCGGCGATCCTGCAGCGGGCGGCGGACGATATGCGCCTGCGCTTCCCCTCCTTCTTCGTGACCCTCCGCAAGGGCGTCTTCTGGTATTACCTGGAGGAGAGCGGGCAGGCTGTGGAGGTGCAGGGCGACTACGCCTATCCCCTCACCTTCATGAGCAGCCGCGAGCTGCGCCGGAACTGCCTGCGCATCCTCTATTACAAGAACCGGATCGCCGTGGAATTCTTCCATTCCCTCACCGACGGACGGGGCGGGAGCCTGTTCGCAGCCAATCTCACCGCCCATTATCTGGAGCTGAAATACGGGATCTCCGTCCCCCGCGAGGGGCTGATCTGCGACCTGGGGCAGCCCCCCTCCCCCGAAGAGTTAGAGGATAGCTTCCTGAAAAACGCTGCCGAAGCCGCTTCCGGCCGCAAAGAGGCAAGGTCCTTCCGCCTGCGGGGCACGCGGGAGCCCCGGGGCTTCCGGACGCTGACCACCGGCATCACGGACACCCGGGCACTGCTGGACGCTGCCCACCGCTTCCAGGTAACGGTGACCGCCCTGCTGGCCGCCGTCATGGCAGAGAGCGTCATCGCCATCCAGGACGCGCAGCTCCCCCGGCGGCGGCAGCGCCCGGTGAAGATCACGGTCCCGGTGGATCTGCGCCGCCTCTACGGCAGCAGGACCCTGCGCAACTTCTCCCTGGTGCTCAACGTGGGGGTGGACCCCCGCTACGGGCAGTACGGTCTGGAGGAGCTCTGCCGCAGCATCTATCATCAGCTCTGCGCCAATGCGACGCCGCAGAACATGGCGGGCATGATCGCGGCCAACGTCCAGCCCAGAAGCTCATCCCCCTGCGGCTGGCGCCCCTTTTCCTCAAGGACTTCGTCATGGACCTGGTATACCGGCGCAGCGGCGAGGGCGGCGGGAGCCTGAACATCTCCAACATCGCCGGCCTGGCGCTGCCGGAGGCCCTGCAGCCCTACGTTACCCGCATGGAATTCATCATCGGCCCCCAACGCAGCTATCCCAACAACTGCTCGGTGCTGAGCTATGGGGGAAAAACCTATATCAACATGATCCGCAGCATCCGGGAATCGGAGCTGGAGCGGCGATTCTTCTCCCGCCTGGTGGAGATCGGGATCCCGGTGGAGATCGAGTGCAACAGGAGCTAAGCCATGTACTGTGTGAAATGCGGCGTCCGGCTGCAGGAGGGCGTGAACAGCTGCCCCCTCTGTCAGACGCCCGTGTGGAACCCGGAGCAGAGGACGGAGGAGGGCCGTTATCCGGACCATTACCCCCGCGCCCACCGCCAGTCCGCCCTGCCCGCCGCCGTTGCCATGACCGTGGTCAGCGTCACGGCGATCCTGGTGATCCTGACCGTCTGTTTCAAGCTGTGCGGGAGGCTGGGCTGGGGCACCTATGCCATCGGCGGCGTCGCGGTGTTTTACGTCGCCGCCGTCCTGCCCGCCTGGTTCCGCCAGCCCCGGGCGGAGATCTTCGTGCCGGCGGATCACGCGGCGGCGGCCCTGTTCCTTTGGCTCGTCTGCCTGAAAACGGGCGGAAGCTGGTTCTGGGGCTTTGCCTTTCCGGTGGTCCTGGCCAGCTGCCTGCTCTCCACGGCGATCATCTGCCTGCTGAAATATATCCGGGGCGGGCGGCTGTTCGTGCTGGGCGGTTCCCTGCTGGGCCTGGGCGTGTTCACGGTACTGGTAGAGCTGTTCGAGCATCTGTGCTTCGGCACGGAGATGTTCCGCTGGAGCCTCTATTCCCTGCTGGGCTTCGCCGCGGTGGGCCTGTTCCTCCTGCTGGCGGGGATGATCCCCGCCCTGCGGCAGGCGCTGGAACGGCGGTTCTTCTTCTGATATGGGAAAGCATCCCTTTGCCATCGAAAAGCGCAGCATCCCCGTGGGGGAGCACCGGGTAAAGCTGCTGATCCTCCGGCCCCTGGCGCGCAGCGCCGAAAAGGTGCCGGGGGTGCTGTGGGTGCACGGCGGCGGCTATCAATCCGGTTCCGCCAAGGACGTTTTCGTCACCCGCGCCCTGTCCCTGGTGGTGAAATTCGGTGCGGTGCTGGTATCACCCGATTACCGGCTGTCCAAAAAGCACCCCTACCCGGCGGGCCTGCGGGACTGCTATGCCGCGCTGCTGTATCTCAAAGAGCATGCGGAAGAGCTGAAGGTCCGCGCCGACCAGCTCATGGTAGGGGGGGAGAGCGCCGGGGGCGGCATGGCCGCGGCCCTGTGCCTCCTGGCCCGGGACAGGGGCGAGGTGAACATTGCCTTCCAGATGCCCCTGTACCCCATGTTAGACGACCGGGACACCCCCTCCTCCGCGGACAACCACGCCCGGAATTGGAATACGGAAAAGAACAAAAAGGCCTGGAAACGCTATCTGCGGGAGGCTTACGGGACGGATTTCGTCTCCTCCTACGCGGCCCCCGCGCGGCGGGAGGACCTGCGGGGGCTGCCCCCCTGCTATACCTTCGTGGGGGAGATCGAGCCCTTTTACTGTGAAACCGTGGAGTATGTCCGCCGCCTGCGGGAAGCCGGCGTGGAGGCTTCCTGCGACGTGTACCCGGATTGGTTCCACGCTTACGACCTCTTTTTCCCCGCCAAAAAGGTCGTGCGGGAGGCCGTCTCCCGTTTTGAAGCCCACTACCGCTACGCCGCTGAGCACTATTTTGCCCCCCAGGACCCATGAAGGGGGCCGCCGGAAAGCATCCCGCCCTGCGCGGGCATATCCCGTCATCACCGGCCTGTCCCCCGCCAAAACATATCGGAGGTAGTATTATGAAGCCGAATCAGCACACCGGAATGTTGTCCCTGTTCCGCCCCCCGCTGGTCTATGAGCTGACCGGCAGGCAGTTCACCCTGGTATTCGACGACGGGTATGACCGCACCCTCGTCTTCAGGGACCGGAAGACCCTCTCCTTCGGGAAGGAAGGGGAGGAAAAGGACTACGCCTACGAATGCCTGAAGATCGCGGACCGCTGCTACTTCGTCAATTTCGAGGATCCGGCCCTCCGGCCGAGGCTGGGCATCACCCTGGTGCTGGACCTGGTGCAGGATCTGGTCACCATGGCCCTGGCCCGCATGTATACGAACCCGAAGGTCCCCGGGATCCCCTCGGACGAATACATCTTCGGCGCCATCCTGCGGGCAGACGGCACCGTGCCCGACGTCCGCCACGGCTACACCTCGGACCTCGTGGGGATCTCCGTCAGCTGGAACTACGGCTATTTCGACATCGCCCACGTCTATGCCACGGAGCACTATTACCGCGTGTCCTTCTCCCCCCGGGGCCTCGCCCGCGCCTACCAGGGCAGGCCGGAGCTCCGCAGGGGCGGCATGGGCGGCAGGACGCCCTCTTCCCGGGACATCTACGAGGATTACCTCACCCCCATCAAGATCCGGGACCGCATCTATCTCGTGGGCCTGTTGGAAACGGTGAAGGCCAGGTCCCAAGGCCATGGCAACAGCATCCTGGTGCTGATGGACCTGGACGAGATGCACGACGTGGGCCGTTCCTTCGGCTCCAACAACGAGGGCGGGAACGGGAACAACACCCTGGGCGCCTTCGGCGTCTTCCACGATGCAAGCAGCGTGCTCGCCAAGGAGAGCACCCTTTATATCCGCTGAGAGGTGATCGATATGGGAAAGACTTTCTTTGATTATATCTCCAACGACGGAAAGAACCTGGTTTTCGGGCTCCCCTTCACGGAAGAGCTGGCCGGGAGGTCGGCCGCCCTGCCGGACGGGTCGGCGGTCCGCTTCGGAAAGGAGCTCGCGGTCAAATGCGACGACGACCTGTTCCTCGCGGATGTGTCCGGAAGGCTCCTGCTTGTGGAAGAGCTCCCGGACGAAAGCCTGAAGGCCCTGGACACCGAGACGGCCGCAGCGCTCGCCGCCTTCCCCGAAGCCCTGGAG
>JAFZVM010000126.1 GCA_017617795.1 Oscillospiraceae bacterium | reverse complement strand
TCTTTGCAGGTCGCCGCCACTTCGTTTTCACGCACCGGCTCGCCCGGGGTGTGATCCAGCTTGTCGATCGGCTTCGTCTCACGGCTCAGCTCTTCCCCGCAGACCGTACAGTACGTTACCTCGTCGTAGCTTCCCGCTGCCGTGCAGGTCGCCGCTACTTCTTTCTCCCGCACCGGCTCGCCCGGGGTCTGGGGCAGCTTGTCGATCGTCTTTGTCGTCCGGCTCAGTTCCTCATGGCAGACCGTGCAGTACGTCACCTCGTCATAGCTCCCCGCTGCCGCGCAGGTCGCCGCCACTTCCTTCTCCCGCACCGGTTCTCCCGGGGTGTGGGGAAGATTGTCGATCGTCTTCGTCTCCCGGCTCAGTTCTTCTCCGCAGACTGTGCAGTACGTCACCTCGTCATAGCTCCCCGCTGCCGCGCAGGTAGCCGCTATTTCATTCTCCCGCACCGGTTCTCCCGGGGCGTGGGGCAGCTTGTCGATCGTCTTCGTCTCTCGGCTCAGTTCCTCATGGCAGACCGTGCAGTACGTTACTTCGTCGTAGCTTCCCGCTGCCGCGCAGGTAGCTGCCACTTCCTTCTCCCGCACCGGCTCACCCGGGGTATGGGGAAGTTTGTCGATCGTCTTTGTCGTCCGGCTCAGTTCCTCATGGCAGACCGTGCAGTACGTTACTTCGTCGTAGCTCCCCGCTGCCGCGCAGCTCGCCGCTACTTCGTTCTCCCGTACCGGATCGCCCGGGGTATGGCCCGTGGCCGGTATTGTCTCGGTTTGCTCATCTGTGTACGTCTCGCCGCCGAAAGTCACGGAGGCAGTATAGATCTTCGCCCCGGTCTGAGTGCAGGAAGCCTCTTTCGTGCTCATGGTGATCGAGGCGCGGACGGTCTGGGAATCGCCGCAGCCTTCACAGGTGAAGATCGCCATGGCGGTAGTGTGGTTTGCCACCCAGGCCCATTCCGGCTCCCCGTAATCATGGGGCAGCTTGGGGATCTCCACGGTCTTCGTCTGCTTCTCAAAGGCGGTATTCTCAAAGACCGCCGTGTATTCCGCCTCTCCCGCTGCGGTGCAGGTGGCATGGGTCTTGACGCTTCGGGTGGTCTGGACCGTTTCGGTCTCCACATGGCTCGGATCGTTGGAGCAGGCTCTCGTCGCCGTCACGCTGCCGTTGTCCGCGGACCAAACGTAGTTCACCGCGCCCCAGGCATGGCCCAACGCCGGGATCGTTTTTGTCTTTTGATTGGTATAGATCTCGCCGCCAAACTCCACGGAGGCGGCATAAACCGTCTCTCCGGCTTCGGTACAGGTGGGATCGACGCCGACGGACGTGATCGACGCCTGCACAGTCCGGATATCTCCGCATTGCCCGCAGGAGAAGAGCGCAAGCGCGGTATCATATCCGTCCGACCAGGTCCAGATCGGTTCGCCGTAGCTGTGGGGCAGCTTAGGGATCTCTTCCGTCTTCGTCTGCATCACGAAGGCGGCATTCTCAAAGACCGCCGTGTATTCCACCTCTCCCGCTGCGGCGCAGGTGGCCGGAGTCTTGACGCTTCTGGTGGTCTGTACCGTCTCCGTCTCCACATGGTTCGGATCGTTGGCGCAGGCCCTCGTCGCCGTCACGCTGCCGTTGTCCGCAGACCATTCGTAGTTCACCGCGCCCCAGGCATGGCCCGTGGCCGGGATCTCCACGGTCTTCGTCTGCGGCTCGAAGGCGGTATTCTCAAAGACCGCCGTATATTCCGCTTCTCCCGCTGCCGTGCAGGTGGCCGGAGTCTTGACGCTTCTTGTGGTCTGGACCGTCTCCGTCTCCACATGGCTCGGATCATTGGCGCAGGCCCTCGTTGCCGTCACGCTGCCGTCGTCCGCGGACCATTCGTAGGTCGCTGCGCCCCAGGTGTGGCCCGTGGCCGGGATCTCCACGGTCTTGTTATCCGTATAGGTCTTGCCGCCAAAGGTGACGGTTGCCGTATAGATGGTCTGCCCCGACTCAGTACAGGTGGTCTCGTTTGTTGTGGATGTGATCACCGCGTCTACGGTGAAGTCTTTTCCGCATTCACTGCAAGTTCCGGCAGCTGAAGCGCTGCTGTGGTCCGCCGCCCAGGTCCAGACGAGAGCGTCACAGGAATGCTCATGATAGTGCAGCCGTGCATTCTGCAGGGGATCGTTATTCGAACCGATGCTGATTTCGTCCCACTCCGCTTCCGTGCCGCCGTAGTAGATATTTGCCAGGCTGCTGCAGCCGTTGAAGGCACGATCACTGATACTCACCATACTCTGCGGGATGGTCACTGTCTTCAGGTCACGGCAGCTGTCAAAAGCACCCCAGCCAATAGACGTCATTCCCGCCGGAATCAATACGCTGGTCAGGCAGCTGTCGCAAAATGCGAGCCCTGGAATGCTCTCCGTCCAGCCGAATTCAATACTGCTCCCGCTGCCGATGGGGCCTGCGGTGGTCAGAGCGCTGCAGCCATAGAAGATACCGGTTCCCATACTGCTCACCCCCGCCGGGATAGTCAGGCTGGTGATCCCGCTGCGGTCGAAAGCATAGCCGCCGATGGAAATGAGGGAATCCGGCAGAGTCACGCTCTCCAGCGCGGTGCATTTATAGAAAACATATTCGCCGATGGCGGTCACGGTGTCCGGGATCGTGACGGCGGTCAACGCGGAACAGGACATGAATGAATAATCATAAATATCCGTCACACCCGAACCGATCGTGACCGTTCTGATCGACTTATATAGTTCGGTCTGCCATGGTGCGCTGGTCATCGCTCCGCTGCCGGAAATGATCAACCTTCCGTCACTATAAAGGACCCAGTCCACATCGTCTCCGCATTTACCTGAGCCGAGGTTGGACGCCGCATGCAACTCAGCGGTCGAAAGCGCGGTATTTCCTTCTCCCTTGGTGATTTCGTACCATTGGGATTCGGTACCGCTATACCAGATATCGGTCAGGCTGCTGCAGTAGGAGAATGCATAGCCTCCGATGTTCGTCACGCTCGCCGGGATCATCACGCCGGTCAGGCGGGTGCAGCCAGAGAACGCAGATTCTCCAATGCTCGTCACACCCTCCGGGATCGTCACGCTCGTCAGACTGCTGCAGTCGCAGAATACCGCTGCTCCGATGCTCGTCACGCTCCCCGGGATCCTCACGCTCGTCAGACTGCTGCAGTTATTGAATGCATACCAGCCGATATTCATCACACTCTCCGGGATCGTCACGCTCGTCAGACTGCTGCAGTTATTGAATGCATACCAGCCGATATTCATCACGCTCTCCGGGATCGTCACGCTCGTCAGACTGCTACAGCCATTGAACGCATATTCACTGATGCTCGTCACGCCTTCCGGGATCGTTACGCCGGTCAGACTGCTGCAGACTGCAAAAGCAGAGTTGCCTACGCTCGTCACGCCGTCCGGGATCGTTATGCCGATCAACCCGGTACAGTAGCAGAAAACCCCATTGTTTACGGCGGTCACGCCGGTCGGGATGGTAAACTCGGTCAGTGCGCTGCATTTGTAGAACGCATAGATCCCGATGTCGGTCACACTCTCCGGAAGCGAGATACCGGTCAGACTGCTGCAGTTGTAGAACGCTTCATCGCCGATGCTGACCAGACTCGATGGAAGCTGTACAGATCTCATACTGCTGCAGTCTCTGAACGCATAGCCGCCGATGGTTGTCACGTCGTCCGAAAAAACAGCCCCATCTATCTGCTCACGGTACTGATACCACGGCGCCGGGCTAGACTCGGAATAATCCTGCATGGATCCGCTGCCCTGGAAATGCAGATATCCATCGCTGTACAGCGTCCATGCGAGGTTATCCCCGCAGGTACCGGAATCGATGATCGACGGACCGGCCGGTTCCGTCGGGTGCAGATGGGCGCTCAGCAGGGGGGTGTTATATGAACCGAATTGGATTCCTTCCCATTCCTCTTCCGTCCCGCCGTAATATACGTCCGTCAAGCCGGTGCAGCCGTTAAAAGCAAAGTCGCCGATGCTCGTTATGCCCTCCGGGATCGTCACGCTCGTCAGGCTGGTGCAATAGTAGAATGCAGAGCCGCCGATACTCGTTACACTATTCGGGATCGTAACGCTCATCAGGCTGGTGCACCAAGCGAACATTTCGTCGCAGATCCTTGTCATGCCTTCCGGGATCGTCACACTCGTCAGCCCTCTGCAGCCGTAGAACACACCCCAGCCGATGTTCGTCACACTTCCCGGGATCGTCACACTCGTCAGTCCGCTGCAGTTGCGGAACGCGCTGTTCCCTATGCTCGTCACGCTCCCCGGGATCGTCACGCTCGTCAACCCGCTGCAGTCAAAGAACGCATTGTCGCCAATGCTCGTTACATTGCCGGGGATCGTACAGCTCCCGGTATTCCCCGCAGGGCAGACGATCAGCCAGGTCTTCTCCTGATTGAACAGGATGCCGTCCAGGCTGCAATAATTGAGATTATTCGGGGATACACCGATCTCCGGCAGGCTGCTGCATCCGGAGAACGCACTGCTCCCGATGCTTGTCACGCTGCTGGGAATCGTCACGCTCGTCAACCCACTGCAGCCGTAGAACGCATAGTCTCCGATGCTCGACACACCCTCCGGGATCGTCACGCTCGTCAGCCCGCTGCTATCGCAGAATGCATATTCCCCGATGCTCGTCAAGGTGTCCGGGATCGTCACGCTCGTCAGACCACTGCAGCTATAGAATGCCGCGTTCCCGATACTGGTCACACCCTCCACCAGCACCACGGATGTAAAGGAAGATCCGCAATCGTACCAGGGACTGGCAGTATAATCCGCCATCGCCCCGGTGCCGCTGATGGTCAGCTGGCCGTTTTCGTCCAGGGTCCAGGTGAGGTTACTTCCATCCGCTCCGCAGGTGCCGGAGGCGACGATATCCGCCGCCCGAGCCTGCCCATTTAGCAGAACTGTACACAGGATCAGGCACAGAAATACGGTCAGCAGGGTTCTGCTCGCTCTTTTCATGAGATCGATTCCTTTCCGCAACTCAATATACTTATTATTTATAATCATGCTTGATATATTATTTTACCACGGCAGGAAGCAAATGCCAATACCGGAGAAAGACAGGGAAACGGTTCCTCTGTCCTCACGGGGGGACATGAGGAACCGCCCCCCCGTTTTTTCTCCTCTCGTCTTCCCCCGCCCCGGGGCAACCACAAGTTGCGTGCATTTTGGGGATCTCTGCGGTAGAATGGGGCATAAGGAGGTGTTCCCATGAACACGAAGGACGTACTGTATGAACTGCGGACGAAGAACGGCCTCTCCCAGGATGAGCTGGCGGGAAAGGTCTTCGTGACCCGGCAGGCGGTATCCCGCTGGGAAACGGGTGAAACCATACCGAATACCGAGACCCTGAAGCGGCTTTCCGATCTGTTCTGCGTTTCCATCAATACGCTGCTGGGGTCGCCGCGGAAGCTCGTCTGTCAGTGCTGCGGCATGCCCCTGGAGGACTCGCTCATCGGCCGGAACAAGGACGGATCCCTCAACGAGGATTACTGCAAATGGTGTTATGCCGACGGCGTCTTCACCTACAGCGATCTGGACGAGCTGATCGAGGTCTGCGTCCGGAATATGGCAAACGAACAGTTCCCCGAGGATCAGGCCCGGGTATACCTGAGGAAGACCCTGCCCACCCTGGATTACTGGAAGAACTACGAAAAGCTGGGGGACGGCGGCGAATTCGAGGCCTTCAAAAAGCAGCTGTTGGACGAGATCAACGCCCTGCATGTGGAAGGGCTGCCGAAAGTGGAAAAGCTGAACGCCCTTGTTGGGAGTTATGTAAACTTGGAGTATCGGCTTCCCGGCGGGCAGACGGTGAAATTCCTGGACGATGAAACGACTTATCTGGGGAATCAGCTGGAGTCCGAGTTCGGCGGAGACCGATGCTTCGGGGTCCTGGCCGGGATGGATTTCATCCTGATCTGCACCTATGCGGCGGGCGGGACCGACCCGGAGCTGGTCCTGTATAAGAAGAGATAATGCTCGGACCGCAGGTACGCTGAGGAGGGCAGCCCCATCGATCGGCGGGACTGTCCCCATGGTTTTTCTCGCGATGCCTTCCTTCCCGGTGCCGTTTCCTTTCCGGGTCTGCCAGGCGCCTGAGGCCGGGGACGCTGTTCCGTCCCCGGCCCCGATTGCTGCTGCCGGCTCATACCCGGCAGTCCCATGCACAGGTCTTCATGTCCACCCGCCCGTTGGGCAGGAAGGATACCCCCTCCTCTTCCAGCAGCGGCCGCTGCTCCGGCCAGCCGGGGGCCGTTCTGCCCGTAGCGGATACCACCCGGTGGCAGGGATAATTCCCATACATCTGCGAATGGTGAAGGACCCAGCCCACCCATCGGGCCCGCCCTTCCATGCCCGCCAGCGCAGCAAGCTGTCCATAGGACGCCGCCTTTCCGGCGGGGATCTCCTCCACCAGGGAAAGGATCTCCAGGATCCGTGCTTCGTTCATATGCTCTCTCCGAAAAAAAAGGTCCCGGAACTCGCGTTCCGGGACCCCATTATTTGTTTCCGAAATCAGCCCTTGATGGAGCCGATCATAACGCCCTTGACGAAGTACTTCTGCACGAAGGGGTACACGCAGAGGATCGGCAGGGTGGCGAAGATGATGGTGGAGTACTGGAGCAGCTTCTTGTACTTGGAGAAGTTGCCGGCCTCGGTGGCCAGGTCGAAGTCCTGGGTACCGGAGGACTCGATGAGGATCTCACGCAGGATGATCTGCAGAGGATACAGCTTCCGGTTGGTCAGGTAAATGGCTGCGTTCAGGTATTCGTTCCACTTGCCCACCGCGTAGAACAGAGCGATAACGGCGATGGTCGCCTTGGCCAGGGGGAAGGTGATCCGGAAGAGGATGGTCATATGGCCTGCGCCATCCAGCTGAGCGGATTCCTCCAGGCTGGCCGGGATCGCCTGGAAGGCGGTTCGGACGATGATGATGTTGAAGACGCTGATCAAGCCCATCAAGACGATGACCCAACGGGTGTTCACGATGCCCAGGTACTTGTTGACCATGTAGGTCGGGATCAGGCCGCCATGGAAGAACATGGTGAAGGTGATGATGAGGATGAGGTACTTCATCCAGATCGTGCCCCGGCGGGACAGGCAGTAGCCGCCCAGGGAGCAGAAGATGACGCTCAGGATGGTACCGCTGATGACGTAGAAGAACGTGTTGGCGTAGCCCATGATCAGAGCGTTGTTCCGCAGAACGAAGGTGTAGCCCTTCAGGGTGGCGGGATGGGTCTCGTCATACAGAGGCCACAGGATGATGCCGCCGGAGAACTGGGTCAGCAGATCGGGGTCGCTGATCGAGGCGAACAGAACGTGCAGCAGAGGAGCCAGGCAGGCGAACGCCAGGAAAAGCATGATCAGAACGTTGATGACCCGGAAAACGATCCGCGACGGGGATTCTTTGATTTTCATTGTGCTTTACCCTCCTTCTTGCACTTAGAACAGGCTCGTCTCGGAGTACTTGCGGCTCACGCTGTTGGCGATGAAGAGGAGCAGCAGGTTGACGAAAGAGTTGAACAGACCGACGGAGGTGGAGTAGCCGAAGTCGCCGTCGATCAGGCCGCGGCGGTAAACGAAGGTGGTGATGGTGTCGGCCACTTCGTAGGTGAGGGGCCGGTACAGGAGCAGGATCTTCTCCATAGCGGTGGAGAGGAGGCTGCCGATCTGGAGGATGAGCATGATGATGATGGTGGGCGCGATGCCGGGGATGGTGACGTGGATGGTCTGCTGCCACCGGTTTGCGCCGTCGATCTTGGCCGCCTCATACAGCTCCTGATCCACGCCGGAGAGGGCGGCCAGGTAGATGATGGAGCCATAGCCGACGCCCTGCCAGGTATTGGACAGTATGTAGATGGGACGGAAGAAGCTTCTTACGCTCATCAGGTCCTTGTTCTCCGCCAGGCCCAGCTTGGTGAGCAGGATGGTGAAGGCGCCGTTGTAGGAGAAGAAGTCCACGATGATACCGCAGATGACCACCACGGAGATGAAGAACGGCATGTAGCTGATGGTCTGGATGACCTTCTTGAAGACTGCGTTTTCCAGTTCGTTCAGCAGCAGGGCCAGGATGATGGGTGCGGGGAAGTTGATGATCATGTTGCCCACGCTGAGGATCAGAGTGTTGCGCAGCAGACGAACCAGATAGTAGCTCTTGAAGAAATCCACAAAGTTCTTCAGACCGATCCACTTACTGAAGAGGAAGCCGCCGCGGGCGGAATAGTCCTCAAAAGCAAGGGCGATACCGACCATGGGCAGGTAGTTCCAGATCAAGAAATACAAGATGATGGGAATCGCCATCAGATACACGGCTCGATTGTGTATCCAGTCTTTTTGAATGGTCTTTTTGTTCATACCGTCTTCTCCTTTTCCACTGAATTCAAGGACAGAACGCTTTATGCACTTTCACATAAATCCAGTCTTGGTTACGTCGATTATAGCACACTATCACAAAAATACAAGTCAAAATTTCTAGTTTTCTCAGAACTTTTTGAGCAAATTGCTGTGAATCCCCCCTTCCGGCCCCTCCGGCAGGGGAAAAAATGTGCAAAAACCCAGGTTTTGTGCCTTTTGCCCTATCCCCGCCGCCATACCCTCCGGCATATCTTACGCAGTCGGGCCTGTATACATGAAGAGAAAAACCTGACGGGAGGGATGCGGCCGAATGTCCGGGATCCTGCGTTCCGCCGGGGCGGTGACTCTGCTTTCCCTGCTCCTGCGCCTGGCGTCCATCTTCACCCAGTCCCGCATGGCGGAAAGCCTGGGGGCCGAGGGGCTGGGTCTGCTGCAGCTTGCCATGTCGGTGCAGGCGCTGGCGGTGACTCTGGCCATGTCCGGCATCCGCTACAGCGCCACCCGTCTCATCGCCCAGGAGCTGGGACTGGGACGGGGTCAGCGGGTACGGCGGGTCACCCGCGCCTGCGCGCTTTATGCGCTGAGCTTCAGCCTGCCCGCCATGGCCGGATCCTTCCTGCTGGCGGGACCGCTCGCCCGCTTCGCCGGAGACCTTCGCATCGCCCCGGCCCTGCGGTTTCTGAGTCTCGGGCTCCCCTTCCTCAGTCTGAACGGCGTACTGGGAGGCTACTTCACCGCCGTGGGCCGGCCCTGGAAGGGGACGGCCGTCCAGCTGTTCGAACAGCTCTGCGGCACCGCTCTCATCCTGCTGTTCCTGTCCCGCTCCGACCGGGGAACGGCAGGCGGCTGCGCCGCCGTAGCCGGCGCAGTTGCCGCGGGGGATCTGGCCTCTCTTCTCCTGGCGCTGGTCCTGTATCTGCGGGATCTGAAACGGATCCCGGGGGCGGACCGGTCCTGCCCCCCCTTCCCCATCGGGGCACGTCTCCTGCGTCTTTCCCTGCCCCTGGCCTTCAGCAGCTATGCCCGCAGCGCCCTGAGCACCCTGCGGAGCATGCTGGTGCCCAAAGCCCTGCGGCGCAGCGGCGTGGGAGCGGCCAGGGCCCTGGAGATCTACGGCGTGGTGGGGGGCATGGTGATGCCGGTGCTCACCTTCGCCTCCGTCTTTTTTCTCGCCCTGTCGGAGCAGCTGATCCCCGCCCTGACCCGGGCGCAGGTACGCCGGGACCGATCCGGATTGGAAGCGACGGCGGGCGGGAGCCTGCGCCTCAGCCTCCTGCTTTCCTCCGGCGTGGCTCTGGTTCTCTGGCTCCTGGGTCCGACCCTGGGCCGATGGCTTTACCGCAGCGGAGAGGCGGGGGAGCTGATCCGGGCCCTGGCTCCCCTGGTGATCGTCATGTATCTGGATACGGTGGTGGACGGGATGCTGAAGGGCCTGGGGCTCCAGCTGGACTCCATGCTCATCAACCTGGGAGACGCCTGCCTCACCCTGCTGGCGGTGTGGTTCCTTCTGCCCCGTTTCGGCGTCCCCGCCTATATCGCCATCCTCTATGGCAGCGAGTGCTTCAACTTCCTTCTGAGCTTCCTGCGCCTCAGCCGCAGCGTGAGGACAAAGTTATTGTAATCCTGCGCCGGATGGGGTATGATTTTCCCGGTGATAAATGATGAAACTGATGATCCTGGACGGCAACAGTCTGATCAACCGGGCCTTTTACGGGGTCCGTCCCCTCACCACGGGGGACGGTCTGCATACCCACGCGGTGTACGGCTTTCTCATGATCCTGAACAAGCTCCTGCGGGAGGATGAGCCCGAGGCGGTCTGCTGTGCCTTTGACCGGAAGGCCCCCACCTTCCGCCATGCCCTGTACGACGGGTACAAGGGCACCCGCAAACCCATGCCCGAGGAACTGGCGGAGCAGCTGCCCTGGCTGAAGCAGGTGCTGGACGCCCTGGGCATCCCCCGCTTTGAAATGGACGGCTGGGAGGCGGACGATCTCCTGGGCACCCTGGCGGACCGCTGCGCCAGGGAGGGCTGGGAAAGCATCCTGGTCACCGGGGATCGGGACAGCCTCCAGCTCATCTCTCCCTCCACCCGGGTGCGGCTCATTACCTCCAAGCCCGGCAGGAGCGACAGCACATTATATAATGAGGAACTGTTTACGGAGGAATACGGCTTTCCCCCTCCCCGTCTGGTGGACCTGAAGGCTCTGATGGGGGACAGCTCGGACAATATCCCCGGAGTCCCCGGGGTGGGGAGCAAGACCGCCTCAGACCTGCTTCGGACCTATGGCTCCCTGGAGGCGGTCTACGCCCATCTGGAGGAGCTGAAGCCCGCCGTGGCGAAAAAGCTGGAGGCGGGAAGGGACAGCGCGCTGCTTTCCTACCGGCTGGCGGTCATCTCCCGGGAGGCCCCCGTGGAGCTGGACTCCCTGGATCGCCTGCTCCGGAAGGAACCGGATCGGGATGCTTTATATACCCTCTTCACCCGGCTGGAATTCACCCGGCTCATGGAGACCTACGGGGTCACCGCTCCCGCCCCCTCCGGGGAGATCCGCTCCGCCGGGGCGGACTGGCGGGAGGGGGCGCCGGAGGAGATCCTGGCCGCCTGCCGGAAGGCGGAAAAAGCATACTTCGTCTGCTCCCGGGATCTGACCGCCTTCGCCGTACTGGCGGGAGAAGGGGCCTTTATCCTGCGGGAGCCGGACCCCGCCTTTCTCCGGGCCTTTTTCGCCCCGGATCTGTCCAAGGCCGGGGATGGGCTGAAGGATCTGATGACGGTCCTGCTGGAGCGGGGGATCCCCTTCGGCGGCTTCACCTTCGACGCCGGGCTCTGCGCCTGGCTCCTGGACCCCACGGACGGGAACTATACCCTTCCCCGGATCGCCAAAAAACTCCTGGACCGGAACCTTCCGGAGGCGGGATACGATGCCCCGGGCGTTTGGGAAGGAGCGGACGCCTCCGCCGCCCTGGAGGCGCTGAAGCTCCATGGGGAAGCCCTCCGGGACCTGGAGAAGCATATCCTTTCCCTGCTGGAGGAACAGGGGCTGATGGATCTGTTTCTCCAGGCGGAGCTCCCCCTCTGTCCCGTCCTGGCGGGGATGGAGCACACCGGCTTTGCCGTGGATCGGGAGGCACTCACCCGCTTCGGGGAGACCCTGGGCGCGGAGATCGAACAGCTGCAGAACAGCATCTACGCCCAGGCGGGCGGCGCCTTCAACCTGAACTCCACCAGGCAGCTGGGCGCCTTCCTGTTCGATCAGCTGGGCCTGCCCCCTCTGGGGAAGACCAAGAGCGGCTATTCCACCAATATCGAGGTGCTGGAAAAGCTCCGGAGCAAGCATCCGGTGGTGGAGGAGATCATCCGGTACCGTCAGCTGAGCAAGCTGAAATCCACCTATGCCGACGGGCTGGTGAAGGTCATCTCCCCCGACGGCCGCATCCGCACCCGGTTCCATATGACCGCCACGGCTACAGGCCGCCTTTCATCCTCTGATCCCAATCTTCAGAATATTCCCGTACGGACGGAGCTGGGGGGCGAGGTGCGGAAGATGTTCGTGGCCTCCCCCGGCTGCGTGCTGGTGGACGCGGACTATTCCCAGATCGAGCTGCGCATCCTCTCCCACCTGTCCGGGGACAAGGTGATGCAGCAGGCCTTCCGGGATGGGGAGGATATCCACCGGGCCACCGCCGCCCAGGTCTTCGGCATTGAACCCTACCAGGTCACCGGTCTCATGCGCAGCAGGGCCAAGGCGGTGAATTTCGGCATCGTCTACGGTATCTCCGATTTCTCCCTGGCTCAGGATCTCCATATCACCCGGAGCGAAGCCCGGGCATATATGGACAGCTACCTGGAACGCTTCAGCGGCGTACGGGCTTATATGAAGGAAACGGTGGAACGGGCGAAGCGGGACGGGTATGCCGTTACCCTGTTCGGCCGCCGCCGGTACCTGCCGGAGCTCAGCTCCTCCAACTATAACCTCCGTTCTTTCGGGGAACGGGTCGCCCTGAACATGCCGGTGCAGGGCACCGCCGCGGATATCATCAAGCTGGCCATGGTCCGGGTCGACCGCCGTTTCCGGGAGGAGCTTCCCCAGGCCAGGCTCCTGCTCCAGGTACATGATGAGCTCATTGCCGAGTGTCCTCCGGAGCTGGCGGAAAAAGCCGCCCGGCTGCTGGAGGCGGAGATGTCCGCCGCCGCGGAGCTGGACGTGCCGCTCCTGGCGGAAGCGCATATCGGCGCCAGCTGGTACGACGCGAAATGACGAAGGACTTTGCATTGGTCCCTCTGACGGAGGAGATGCTGCCCCGGGTGCTGGAGCTGGAAAAGCTGTGCTTCAGCCTGCCCTGGAGCCGGGACGCCTTCCTGCCGGAGCTGACGGATCCCGCCTGCTGCTGGCTGGCCGCCCTGGCGGATGGGGAGGTGGCGGGCTATGCAGGGATGCGGACGGTGCTGGACGAGGGATATATCTCCAATATTGCCGTCTCCCCCGCTTTTCGGAAGCGGGGCTTTGGCATGGCCCTGGTGCAGGCGCTGCAGCGGGAAGGGGAAAAGCGCGGTCTCAGCTTTCTCACCCTGGAGGTCCGGGTGGGAAACCGGGAAGCCCGGCGGCTCTACGAACGGGCGGGCTTCCGGGAGGTGGGCCTGCGTCCCGGCTACTACGAAAAGCCCCGGGAGGACGCCCTGCTCATGACCTATGATTATCCGGAAGGAGATAAAGCGGTATGATCATTCTCTCCATCGAGTCCTCCTGCGATGAGACCGCCGCCGCCCTGACGCAGGACGGGCGGCGGGTGCTTTCCAGCGTGATCCATTCCCAGGTGGATATCCACACCCTTTATGGCGGCGTGGTGCCGGAGCTGGCCTCCCGCAGCCATATCCAGGCGGTATCCCGGCTGGCGGCGCTGGCTTTGCAGGAGGCAGGCCTCTCCCGGAGGGAGATCGACGCCGTGGCCGTCACCTATGCCCCGGGCCTCATCGGCGCGGTCCTGGTGGGAGTCGGCTTTGCCAAAGGCGCCGCCCTGTCCCTGGGCGTCCCTCTGATCCCGGTGCACCATATCCGCGGCCATATCGCCGCCAACTATATCGCCCACCCGGACCTGGAGCCTCCCTTCGTGTGCCTGGTGGCCTCCGGAGGCACCAGCATGATCGTGGAAGTGCAGGACTATACCCGCATGACCGTCCTGGGATCCACCCGGGACGACGCCGCCGGGGAGTGCTTCGATAAAGCCGCCCGGGTCCTGGGCATCGGCTACCCGGGCGGAGCCCAGATCGACAGTCTCAGCCGCAGCGGCGATCCGGAGAAGTACAGGCTCCCCCAGTCCCATGTGACCGGCAATCCTTATGATATGTCCTTCTCCGGCCTCAAGACCGCCGTGGTGAACCTGGCCCACACGGCGAAGCAGCGGGGGGAGGAGCTGGATCTTCCCAGTCTGGCGGCGGCCATCTGCCGGGCGGTGAGCGACACCCTCCTTTCCCGGGCTCTTCTGGCCGCGGAGGAACGGGGCTACGGGAAGCTGGCCATCGCCGGAGGCGTTTCCGCCAACACCCTTCTGCGGGCCGATCTGGAGGCCGCCTGCGCCCGGTCCGGGCTCAAGGCTTACTGCGCTCCCCTCTCCCTCTGCGGAGACAACGCCGCCATGATCGGCTGCCAGGGCTACTATGAATTTCTTGCTGGCGTCCGGGGGGACAGCAGCCTCAACGCCTACGCCACCATGTCCCCGGACTCTGCCTTTATCCGCTGGTGAGGCTTCTCGGTTTTGAATTATGTCAATTACCGTTTCCGCAGAATCCGGGGTTTTCCCCGGATTTTTCCTCGGTTTTTCCCCGGGTTTCCCGGGTCATCCCGGTTTTATCGGGCTTTCCGAATGTGGACAACTATGTGGACAATGTGGATAACTTACTGTAATGCCTCTTCCGTCAGCGAATTACGTAAACCGGTTTTTTCCCGGAAATACCGACGGATCCCCCGATGATTTTCCAGAATGTTCGGGAGATTTAACAAAAAAACAGTCAATTCCCCCATAGTCTCCTCACCCAGGTTTTGGTTCCTCCGGTCCGGATCGCCGGGATCCTCCGTTTTCCCAAAAGCGCTGCGGAAATGATTACAATTTGTAATTTATTTGTGGGGCAAGAAACCGGATCTCCGGCATTGACAAACGGAAATGGCGTGGTATAATGCTTAAGCCGATGTTTCCCCTGCTGGATTAGCTCAGTCGGTAGAGCACCTGATTCGTAATCATGAGGTCGTCGGTTCAAGTCCGACATCCAGCTCCAGCAGAAAAGCACGCAGCCACTATGGGCTGCGTGCTTTCTGTGTTTATTTGATCCCGCGTATTGGCGAATTGCGGGCGGTCTCACTGATACGTCCGTATGACGTTCTCCGCGATCTCTTTTTTGCTGGTGCGCTGTTCCATGGCCTGGCGGGTGATATACCGGTGGGCTTCCGGCTCTGTCATGTGCAGACATTCGATCAGGAGCCATTTTGCCCGGTTGACGAGCCGGATCTCTTCGATCTTTTCCTCCACTGTGCCCTGGTGCCGACGCACCACCTTGAGGCGCTCCCGCATGGCGCAGAGCAGCCGAAGGCTCTGGACCAGCGTCTGCTGATTGACGGGCTTGGCCAGGGTCGCCGCCCCGGAGGGCAGCAGACGGTAGTAAGTCTCGTCATACAGTTCACTGCGGATCAGCAGCAGCACCGCCGCGTCGCTCTCCCGGCTTGCTTCCTCCGCAAAGTCCAGCCCCATATCGTCCGGCAGAGGGGCGTTCACCAGAATGAGGTCATAACTCCCGTTCACCAGCCTGCGCTGTGCTTCCCCCACACTGGAGGCGGCGGTCACTGGCCAGAAGTCCGTGGCAGGCAGCAGGGTGCGGGCGGCGGTATTGAATTTTTCCGAGGCAGAGACCAGCAATACGCTGTAAGTATCGCTCTGAAATACCGTAACGCTCACTCCCCTCTTTGTTTGAATGGGACCGCCGGGCGGATTATCTGCCGCTTCCCGGCGAATAGGAACGAAGGATCTGCTCCGGGACGTGCTCCCTGATAAAGGCGCTTTCCCAGGCGATCCGGGCAGCCTCCTCCAGGTTCCTGGGCAGGTGTTCAAAGCGATGCAGGGTCTCCGGATCGGCTTCCAGCAGATCCAGGTCCGCGGGCTCCGGCATAGGCAATCCCTGCTCCATCCCCTCCAGGCAGGCATAGATCAGCAGAGCGAAAGCCAGGTAGGGATTCGCTGTGGAGTCCGGCGAGCGGAGCTCCAGGCGGCGAAAACGCCCGGAGGCGGCAGGGATCCGCAGAAGCTGGCTGCGGTTCTCCTCGGACCAGGAGATATACAGGGGCGCCTTGTCCCGGCCCAGGCGGGCGTAAGAATCCGCCGTCGGGTTCAGGAACAGGGTCACATCCCGGCTGTGCGCCAGGAGCCCGGGGATCAGGTCCAGGGGGGAGAGATCGGCGCCGTTCCGTGCAGCGGAGAGGTTGATGTGCATGCCGTTTCCGTCCCAGTCCGGCAGGGGGCGGGGATCGAAGTCCGCCCAGAGCCCATTCTGGGCGGCGATGGCCTTTACCACGCTGCGGAAGAGGATGGCGTTGTCCGCAGCGGAGATCGGGTCCGCATAGCGGAAATCTATCTCGTTCTGCCCCGGGCCGCTCTCATGGTGGGAGCTCTCCGGCAGGATGCCCATGCGCTCCAGGGTGAGGCAGATGTCCCGGCGCACGTTCTCCCCCCGGTCATCCGGGGCCACGTCCATGTAGCCCGCATGGTCGAAGGGTTCCTTGGTGGGCTCACCGTTCTGATCCAGCTTGAAAAGGTAGAACTCCATCTCCGTACCGAAGCGGAAGGCGCAGCCCTGCTTCCCGGCATGCTCCGCCGCCCGGCGCAGAATGGCGCGGGTATCCGAAGCAAAGGGTGTGCCGTCGGGATGGAGGATATCGCAGAACATGTGGGCCACCCGGCCATGCTGGGGCCGCCAGGGCAGCTCCTTCAGGGTGTCCGCATTGGGCCGCAGAAAGAGGTCGGAGCGGTGGCCCGTACGAAAGCCGGGTATTGCGGAGGCGTCGATGGCAATGCCGTATTCAAAGGCACGGGGCAGCTCCGTGGGCATGATGGCCACGTTCCGCTGCTTGCCGTAAACATCGCAGAAGGCCATGCGGATGAATTTTACATCCTCCTCCTGCACGTACTGGATGACCTCGTCCGGTGTGTACTTCATACTGCTTCGCTCCTTTTTTGATCCTGTTCAGCATTTTAGCGTAATGGTGTACAGACTGCAAGGTTTTTCTGCATTTCCCATTGACTTTTTTCCCGCGGAAGGATAAAATACCGCCGTTGAGAGACAAGGGCGTCTCCCTTTGGGGAGGCGCCCTCTTTTTGTTGCTGAGGAGGGCAGGGAGATGAGCAAGTATATCTTTGTGACAGGCGGCGTGGTCTCCGGTCTGGGAAAGGGAATCACCGCAGCGTCCCTGGGTCGGCTGCTGAAAGCCCGGGGGCTCAAGGTGGCCGCCCAGAAGCTGGACCCCTACATCAACGTGGACCCGGGCACCATGAGCCCCTATCAGCACGGGGAGGTCTACGTAACGGAGGACGGAGCGGAGACGGACCTGGACCTGGGGCACTATGAGCGTTTCATCGACGAAGATCTGAACAAGTTCTCCAATCTCACCACCGGAAAGGTCTACTGGAACGTGCTGAACAAAGAACGCCGGGGTGAGTACCTGGGAGAAACGGTGCAGGTCATCCCCCACATCACAAATGAAATCAAGGAATTCATCTATGCCGTGGGGAAAAAGACGGGGGCCGACGTGGTGATCACGGAGATCGGCGGCACCACCGGCGATATCGAGAGCCAGCCCTTCCTGGAGGCCATCCGTCAGGTAGGCCTGGAGCAGGGCCGGGGCAACAGCCTGTACATCCACGTGACCCTGGTGCCCTATCTCCACGGCAGCGGGGAGCACAAATCCAAGCCCACCCAGCACAGCGTAAAGGAACTCCAGGGCATGGGCATCCACCCGGATATCATCGTCCTGCGCTGCAACGAACCCCTGGAAGAGAGCCTCATGCAGAAGATCGCCATGTTCTGCAACGTGGCTCCTGACTGTGTCATTGAAAACCGAACCCTGCCCATCCTCTACGCGGCGCCCCTGATGCTGGAGGAGCAGAACCTCAGCGGCATCGTATGCCGGGAGTTGGGGATCACCGCGCCGGAGCCGGATCTGCGGGACTGGGCAGCCATGGTGCAGCGGGTGCTCACCGCAGGCCGGAAGGTCACCGTGGGCCTGGTGGGAAAATACGTCCAGCTCCACGACGCCTACCTCTCCGTGGCGGAGGCCCTCCGGCACGCAGGCTGGGCCGCCGGGGCGGAGATCGAGATCAAATGGATCGACAGCGAGACCGTCACGGCGGAGAACGCGGCCTCTGTCCTGGGGGACTGCGACGGCATCCTCGTTCCCGGAGGCTTCGGGGACCGGGGCATTGAGGGGATGATCCAGGCGGCCCGGTACGCCCGGGAGACGAAAAAGCCTTACCTGGGCCTCTGCCTGGGGATGCAGATCGCGGTGATCGAGTTCGCCCGGCATGTCTGCGGGCTTGCGCGGGCCACCAGCCGGGAGTTCGACCCGGACTCCCCCGCCAAGGTCATCGACTACCTGCCGGATCAGAACAGCGACGTGGACATGGGCGGCACCCTGCGCCTGGGGGCCTGGCCCTGCCGCATTGCTCCGGGGACTTTGATGGAGCGCTGCTACGGGCAGGCGCTGATCCGGGAGCGGCACCGCCACCGCTATGAATTCAACAACGATTTCCGGGATACCCTGGAGCAGGCAGGCCTGGTCCTCAGCGGCACCAGTCCGGACGGAAACATCGTAGAAACGGTGGAGCTCCGGGACCACCCCTTCTATCTGGGGGTGCAGTTCCATCCGGAGTTCAAGAGCCGGCCCAACAAGCCCCATCCCCTGTTTCTGGGGTTCATCAAAGCTTCGCTTGGATAACAGATTTGGGTGAGTGCCAACCGGCACTCACCCAGTTTTTAACCTAAAAGTGTTTCCAGCCTCCGACATGCTTCCCTCGTGTCCGCCGGGTCGCCGAAGGCGGAGAAGCGGAAATACCCCTCCCCGCAGGCCCCGAAGCCCTCTCCGGGAGTGCCCACCACCTGGATCTCGGCGAGGAGTCTGTCGAAGAAAGCCCAGCTCCCCATGCCCCCGGGGCAGGCCAGCCAGATATAGGGGGCGTTTTTCCCCCCGGTATACCAGATCCCCAGTTTATCCAGGGTCTCCCCCAGGGTCCGGGCATTCCGCTTGTAAATGTCCAGGGTCTCGTGGATCTGCTTCTGGCCCTCAGGGGTGAACACCGCCGCCGCGCCGCGCTGGAGGATGTAGGAGACGCCGTTGGACTTGGTGGTTCGATTGCGCACCCACATCTGCCGCAGATTCATCCCGCCCCGCTCCAGTTCCTTCGGTATGACCGTATACCCCACACGGGTGCCGGTGAAGCCCGCAGTCTTGGACAGGGAGCAGATCTCAATGGCACAGGTCCTGGCTCCCTGGATCTCAAAGATACTGTGAGGGAGCGCAGGATCTGAGATAAACGCCTCATAGGCGGCGTCAAAGAGGATCACCGCCCCGGTGCGGTTGGCATGGTCCACCCAGGCCCGGAGCCGCTCCCGGTCCAGCACGGAGCCCGTGGGGTTGTTGGGGGAACAGAGGTAGATCAGGTCCCCCGCCTTCGCCCCGGAGGGATCCGGCAGGAACCCCCCCTCCCGCCCCGTGGGCAGATGGATGATCCGCCGCCCGGCCAGGATGCTGGCGTCCACATAGGCGGGGTAGGCGGGTTCGGGGATCAAGGCAGGACAGGCGGGATCGAACAGGTCCAGGATGTGGCCCAGCTCATCGCTGGCTCCGGAGGAGACGAAGACCTCCTCCGGGCTGATGGAGACCCCCCGGCCGTCGTAGTACTCCGCAATGGCTGCGCGAAGGAAATCCGTCCCCAGCTCCGACTGATAGCCCCGGAAGGTCTCCTTCCTGGCCTGGTCCTCCACCGCCCCGTGCAGCGCCTGGATCACCGCCGGGCACAGAGGCTGGGACACATCCCCGATACCCATGCGCAGGAGCTTTTCCCCGGGGTGCTCCCGGAGGTAATCGGCAGTCTTTTCGGCGATCCTGGCGAAGAGGTAGGAATCCTTCAGTTCCCCATAGTGTCTGTTGGGCGTCAGCATAGCTCCGCATCCCCTTCATAGACAAATTCGCAGGGTCCGGTCATGCGCAGTTCTCCCGGAAGACTCACCTCCAGGTCAAGGACGCCCCCGTCCAGCTCCACCCGGATGGGCATGCCCGGCTCGCAGTATCCCCTGTTCACCGCCGCTGCGGCGGAGGCACAGGCGCCGGTACCGCAGGCCAGGGTGACTCCGCTGCCCCGTTCCCACACCCGCATGCGCAGATGGTTTTTCCCCAATACCTGGATGAATTCCACGTTCACTCCGCCGGGAAAGGCGGGGTATTTTTCGATTTTCGGCCCCAGGGTATAGAGGGGAGCAGCCTCCGCGTCCTTCACGAAGAGCACCGCGTGGGGGTTTCCCACGTCCACCGGGGTGCAGCGCACCTCCGTCCCGTCCACATTCAGGCTCATCTCCGGGGAGACCGCCGCCCGGCCCATGTCCACGGTGACGGTCTTCACCCGTCCCCCGGCGGTGTGCAGCTCCAGGGTGCGGAGACCTGCAAGGGTCTCGATCGTCAGGCGGGTCTTGTCCGTATAGCCCTTGTCATATACGTATTTTCCCACGCAGCGGATGCCGTTGCCGCACATCCGGGCTTCGCTCCCGTCCGCGTTGAAGATGCGCATGGAAAAATCCGCCTTGTCCGAGGGGAAGATCCAGATCATCCCATCGGAGCCCGGCCCGAAGTGCCGATCCGACAGGCGGACGGAAAGGGCGGGGGCGTTTTTCGGTACCTCCCCGTACACATAGAGATAGTCGTTTCCCAATCCCTGCATTTTTGTGAAGTGCATTTGTTGCCTCCTATATGGCGGTGGTGGAGTCACCCCTTCACCGCCGTGCGCCCGCCCCTTTCAGGGGAGGCTTTTCATTCGTATTCGACGGTTGCCGGCGGCTTGGACGTGATGTCGTAGAGCACCCGGTTGACGCCGGGGACCTGGGCGCAGATGCGGCCGGAGACCCGGTCCAGCAGGTCGTAGGGCAGCCTGGTCCAGTCGGCGGTCATGAAGTCCTCCGTGCTCACCGCCCGGAGGGCCACGGCGTAGTCGTAGCTCCTTCCGTCCCCCATGACGCCCACGCTGCGCATGTTGGTGAGGGCGGCGAAATACTGGTTTGCCGCCTGACCGAGTCCGGCGGCAGCCATCTCCTCCCGGAAAATGGCGTCTGCCTCCCGGAGGATCCGCAGCTTCCGCTCCGTCACCGGACCGATGACGCGGATGGCCAGCCCCGGTCCCGGGAAGGGCTGGCGGGAGACCAGCTCCTCCGGCAGGCCCAGTTCCCGGCCCAGCTGCCGCACCTCGTCCTTGAACAGGCTCCGCAGGGGCTCGATGAGGCCCCGGAAGCCGATGTTTTCCGGCAGCCCACCCACGTTGTGGTGGCTCTTGATGACGGCGGCGCTGCCGCCCCCGGATTCGATCACGTCCGGGTAGATGGTGCCCTGGGCCAGGTACTCGATCTCCCCCAGGGCTGCGCTTTCCTCCTGAAAGACACGGATGAATTCCGCGCCGATGATCTTCCGCTTTTTCTCCGGAGCCTGCGCCCCCCGAAGGGCGGCCAGAAAACGCGCTCCGGCGTTTACGCGGATGAAGTTCAGCTCCCGCCCGGCAAAGGCGGCCTCCACCCGGTCCCCCTCGTCCTTCCGCAGAAGGCCGTGGTCCACGAAGATACAGGTGAGCTGCTTTCCCACAGCCTCGGAGAGCAGCGCTGCGCACACGGCGCTGTCCACACCCCCGGAAAGGGCCAGGAGCACCCGGTCGCTTCCAATCTGCTCCCTCAGCGCTTTGACCGCCGACTCCCGGTAGCCCCCCATGGTCCAGTTCCCGCCGAGGCCGCAGACCCCGTAGAGAAAGCTGCGGAGGATATCCATGCCCTGCTCCGTGTGCCGCACCTCCGGATGGAACTGCACCCCGTAGAAGCTCCGGGCCGCATTCTGGATGGCGGCGGTGGGACAGGCTTCGCTGCGGGCAGCCGGGGAAAAGCCCTCCGGCAGGCAGGAGATATAGTCCCCATGGCTCATCCAGGTAACGCTGCGCTTTTTCAGCCCTTGGAACAGAGGAGAGGCGGTATCAAAGTCCGTCTCCGTCCGTCCGTACTCCCGGGCGCTGGCCGATTGGGCCGGCTTAACCTCACCTCCCAGGAGCTTTGCCATGAGCTGGCAGCCGTAGCAGATGCCCAGGATAGGCACCCCCAGGCTGAAGACCGCCGGATCTGCGGTGGGGGCTCCCTCCTCGTAGACGCTGTGGGGCCCCCCGGTAAAGATGATACCGGAGGGGCCGAAGGCTTTGATCTCGTCGATGCTCATGGTGCAGGGCCGCAGCTCGCAGTAGACTTTCAGTTCCCGCACCCGCCGGGCGATGAGCTGGTCGTACTGGCCGCCGAAATCCAGGATCAGAATACGCTCGTTTGTCATGTGTTCTCCCTCAATACCGGGAGACGGGAGTACGGATTGCCACCACCAGTGTTCGCACTGGTCTCGCAATGACAGGAACTTGCTGCATTGGTTCACTCATCAGGAACTTGTCGAGAAACGAGGCCAATGTACCAATGATTGTCATTGCGAGGAGCGGAGCGACGCAGCAATCCGTTCTCCTCGTCCCGTTAATTCGCCACGTACATCTGCCGGTAGGGATTACGGCTGTCCGGGGTCACCACCGTGAAGGGGGAGGCCAGGATCGCCTCCGCGTCCAGATGGAAGAGCTCGCAGTACTCCCGCAGATATCCCTCGATCTCCTCCAGGTCCGACCGTGCCGCCGCCCGGGCGGTGACCTGCCTGGGGAAAGTCACCCCGGCGCAGTCGGAGCGCAGGAAGAGCTTGCCTCCGTGCATACCGGTGCAGGGATAGTTCCCCACGATGGGCTTTCCGTCCGTATGCAGGCCCAGCACCACCAGGATGCCCCCGGCCTGGTATTCCCCCAGGAAGGAGCCTGCCCGGCCGCCGATGACAATGACCGGCACGTGCTCCTGATACTCTTTCATATGGACTCCCGTGCGGTAACCTGCGCTGCCCCGAACATAGAGCTTGCCGCCCCGCATGGCGTAGCCCGCCGTGTCCCCGATGCTGCCGTGCACCAGGATGGTACCCGCATTCATGGTGTCCCCCACCGCGTCCTGGGCGTTGCCGAAGACCTCGATCTCTCCGCCGTTCAGGTAAGCCCCCAGGGCGTTGCCGGGTATGCCGTGGATGCGGAGCCGACGCTCTCCCATGCCCGCGCCGATGAAGCGCTGACCCAGACAGCCCAGGAGTTCCGTGTCTCCCTCCGTCTCCCGCAGGAGCTCGTTCAGGACGGTAAAATCCATATCCCTGACCTCGATACAGCGCATTATACCACACCTCCCAGCATTTTTGCGCGGCTGACTTTTCCAAAGGGCAGCAGCGAAGGTTCATGCTCCAGCGCCTCCAGATCCAGCTCCTCCAGGGGCGTTTTATTGCGGATCAGGGCGGTGTAGATCCCCGCCCGGGATACGTCGCCCACGATCATGTAACCTGTAAGCACCCCGTCCCGTGCGAAGAGCTTTTTGCAGTCCGTTTCGGTCACTTCGCTGTAAATCAGATCCGTGTAGGTGCCCGCGCTCATGATGTGCAGGCCGAAGAAGCCGATGGAGTTCATCTTCATGCCCGTATCGAATACCGCCTCACCCCCGGCCATATTTTTCCCGGCCGTTCGGCCCTGGAAGGAGGCGTTGGGGAGGACGGCCAGGACGCCCGCCTCTCCGCAGCTCACGTCCAGAGATTCCGTGCAGTCCCCGGCGGCCCAGATCCCCGGCAGGGCGGTCTCCATGCGCTCGTTCACCGGGATGCCCCGGTTCACCTTCCCCCCTGCCCCGGCACACAGGGTGGTCTCCGGGCGGACGCCGATGGCGATCACCAGCACGTCAAAGTCCACCGTCTCGCCGTTCTGCATGTGGGCCTTATCCCCCTCGAAGCGCGTCACGGTGTTCCCCAGCATCAGCCGTAGTCCATTCTTTTCCAGATGCCGTTCCAGAATGGCGGAGGCGTCCCCGTCCAGGTTGGCGTTCATGGCGTGGGCCGCCAGGTCGCAGACCGTCACGCTCCCCGCCCGGTCCCGGAGCCCTTCGGCGCACTTGAGGCCGATGAAGCCTGCGCCGACGATCAGGACCCGGGTCTCCGGCGTCACCGCCGCCTCCAGGGCCAGGGCGTCCGCCAGGGTGGTGAAGAAGAAGCGCTGCTCCACGGTCTCCATCCCCTCGAATCGGGGTGAGAAGGGGTGGGAGCCGGTACAGAGGCAGAGAGCGTCGTAACCGAGGGTCTCCCCGGTGGACAGGATGACCCGGCGCGCTTCCGGGTCGACGCGTTCCGCCTCCATGGCATGAAGGACCCGTACCCCCATGCGCGCATAGAAGTCCTCCCCTCTCCAGCTCATGCGGGGGATATCTGTCTTCCCCTGGAGATATTAGGAGATCAAAGGCCGCCCGTAGTTGGATACCGGCTCGGCGGAAATGAGGGTGATCTCACCGTCCGGATCCACCGAGCGGATGCCCTCGATGCAGCTGACTCCGGCGATCCCGCCGCCGATGATGACGTACTTCTTCATGCTTCCGCCTCCTCCCGCTCCTCGTATACGATGGCCCGGTTGGGACAGCCCGCCGCGCAGGCGGGCTCTCCGCAGGCATTTTGCAGGCAGAGCTCGCATTTCATGGCCGCTCCGTCCGGTCCCGGCAGCACCGCCCCGTAGGGGCAGACCAGCACGCAGGTGAGGCAGCCTACGCATTTACTGTGGTCGATGCACACCGCCCCGTTTTCCCGATGCAGGGCCCCGGAGATGCAGCTCCGCAGGCACAGGGGATCCTTGCAGTGGCGGCAGGAGACCGCGTAGGTGATGCTGCCGTCCCCCTCCACCCGGATCCGGGGATTGAGAGGCTTTCCCTTGAGGGCCAGAGCCATGTCCTTCTCCCCGGAGTTGGCAAAGGCGCAGTTATACTCGCACAGATGACAGCCCAGACACCAGTCTTCGTTCACATATACTCGCTTCATCGTTTTATTCCCCCGCATGCTTGATGCCCAGGATCCGCAGTTCCGTTTCGTTCAGGCCTACGCCCCGGAGCATGAGTCGGTTGCCCCGCAGGGCCTCGATGGAGTTGATGCCCATGCCCCCCATGAGCTCCATGATCTCCCGCTTCCAGGCGGTCATGAGGTTCACCAGGCGCTCCGTCCCCACGTCCGGGTTCAGGCGCTTCACCAGGTCCGGCCGCTGGGTGGCGATGCCCCAGTTGCATTTGCCCGTCTGGCAGGTGCGGCAGAGGTGGCAGCCCAGGGCCAGCAGGGCCGCCGTGGCGATATAGCAGGCGTCGGCCCCCAGGGCCACGGCCTTGATCACGTCGGAAGCGCTCCTGACGGATCCCCCCGCGATAAGGGATACGTTGTCCCGGATGCCCTCGTCGCGAAGGCGCTGATCCACCGCCGCCAGGGCCAGTTCGATGGGTATGC
>JAFZVM010000125.1 GCA_017617795.1 Oscillospiraceae bacterium | reverse complement strand
GGGACTCATCGTGGGCCAGCGGGTGATCCCCCTGGAGCGGGTGGGCATCTGCGTCCCCGGCAGCGGCAGCGGTACGCCGCTTGCCTCCACGGTGCTGATGAACGCCATCCCCGCCAGGCTGGCGGGCTGCGGAGAGATCTGCATGGTCACCCCGGCCATGCCGGACGGCACCATCGCCCCCGCCATCCTGGCGGCGGCGAAGATCGCGGGGGTGGACCGGATCTTCAAGCTGGGAGGAGCCCAGGCTGTGGCCGCTCTGGCCTACGGCACGGAGACCGTACCTCCGGTGGATAAGATCGTCGGCCCCGGAGGGGCCTTTGTGGCGGAGGCCAAGAAGCAGGTGTTCGGCAAGGTGGCCATCGACATGATCGCCGGACCCAGCGAGATCCTGGTGGTCTCCGACGGGAAGAGCGACCCCCGCTGCCTGGCGGCCGACCTGCTGAGCCAGGCGGAGCATGATAAGAACGCTGCCGCTGTGCTGGTGACGGATTCCATGGACCTGGCCCTGGCGGTACAGAGAGAGATCGAAGCCCAGCTGCCCCGGCTGCCCAGGGTGGAGATCGCCCGGGCCAGCGTGGAGGCCAACGGTAAGATCATCGTGGCCGGGGACCTGCGCAGCGCCATCGCCATCGCCAACGAGATCGCACCGGAGCATCTGGAGCTCTGCCTGGACGACCCCTTTGACTATCTCAGCGAGATCCGCCATGCGGGCAGCGTCTTCCTGGGCCGGAGCTGTCCGGAGGCCATGGGAGACTACTGCGCCGGGCCCAACCACACCCTCCCCACGGGAGGCACAGCCCGCTTTTCCAGTCCCCTGGGGGTGGAGGATTTCGTGAAGCGCTCCCAGTACATCTATTATACACGGGAAGCCCAGGCGGAGGCTGCGGCGGACGTGGCCCTGTTCGCGGAGACGGAAGGACTGACGGGGCATGCCCGCAGCGCCCTTATCCGCAGGGAGGTGGAGGCATGAGCCGCTTTTTCACCGACCGTCTCAGTAAGCTGACTCCTTACGTGCCCGGGGAGCAGCCCCAGGACCGGAAGTATCTGAAGCTCAATACCAACGAATCCCCCTTCCCCCCGGCGCCGGAGGTGCTGAAGGCGGTGGAGGAGGAGCGGCGTCTGCAGCTCTATTCCGACCCGGAGAGCCTGAAGCTGCGGCAGACCCTCGCCGGACGCTACGGCCTGAATACCGATCAGGTGATGGTGACCAACGGCTCGGACGAAGCTCTGACCTTCGCCTTCATGGCCTTCGGGGACGACGACGCGCCTCTGGTCTATCCGGATATCACCTACGGCTTCTATCCGGTGCTGGCAGATCTGCTGCGCATCCCCAGCCGCACCGTTCCCCTGGACGGGGACTTCCGCATCCGCCCGGAGGATTATTATGACGCGAAGGGCACCGTGGTCATCGCCAACCCCAACGCCCCCACGGGCATCGCCCTGGACCTGGGGGAGATCGAGAGCATCCTGCGGCGCAATCGGGATCACGTGGTGCTGGTGGACGAGGCTTATGTGGACTTCGGCGGGCAGTCGGCCCTGCCCCTGCTGGAGAAGTACGAAAACCTGCTGATCATCCAGACCTTTTCCAAGTCCCGGTCCATGGCCGGGGCCCGTTTGGGGTTTGCCATGGGCGGCGAGGACCTCATCCGGGACCTGAAGACCATTCAGTATTCCACCAATCCCTACAACGTGAACCGCATGACCTCCGCGGCGGGCATTGCCGCCATCGAGGCCCAGGCGTACTATGACGAATGCTGCGCTAAGATCCGGCAGAGCCGGGCCTGGACGAAGGAGCGGCTGGAGGAGCTGGGTTTCGCCGTTCTCCCCAGCAGTACGAATTTCCTCTTCGCCCGGTCGGACCGGATCGGAGGCGAAGAGCTGTACCTGGCCATGAAGGAAAAGGGCATCCTCATCCGCCATTTCACGGCGGAGCGGATCAAAGACTATAACCGCATCACCATCGGCACCGCCGAACAGATGGAGACCTTCGTCAACGGGGTGCGGGAATGCTTGGAGGAAAAACAATGAGAAACGCGGAGATCATCAGAAAAACGGCGGAAACGGATATCCTCCTCCGGCTGGAGCTGGACGGGACCGGCAAGGCGGACGTGGATTCCGGCGTGGGCTTCCTGGACCATATGCTCACCCTGTTCGCAAAGCACGGGCGCTTCGATCTGACCCTGCGCTGCCAGGGGGACACGAAGGTGGACGACCACCACTCCGTGGAGGATATCGGCATCTGCCTGGGCCAGGCCTTCAGGACCGCCCTGGGGGAGAAAAAGGGCATCTGCCGCTACGGGGACATTACCCTGCCCATGGATGAGACCCTGATGCTGGCGGCGGCGGACATCTCCGGCCGGGGCGGCTTCTATCCGGATCTCCGCATCCCGGCGGGGAAGGTGGGCACCTTTGATACGGAACTGGGAGCGGAGTTCTGGCTGGCCTTCGCCCGGGAGTCGGGGATCACCCTCCACCTGCGGCAGCTGGCGGGGGACAATTCCCACCACATCCTGGAAGCCACCTTCAAGGCGGTAGGCCACGCCCTGCGGAAGGCCGTCACCGTGGACTGGGCCTTCGCCCAGGAGGTGCCCTCCACCAAGGGGACGCTGTCATGATCGCCATCGTGGATTACGGCGTGGGGAACCTGTTTTCCCTGCGCTCCTCCCTGGGCTTTCTGGGGGCGGAGGCGGAGGTCACCGGGGATCCGGAACGGCTCCGCCGGGCGGACAAGCTCATCCTCCCCGGCGTCGGCGCCTTCGGGGACGCGGCGGACAAGCTCCGGGCCACGGGGCTGGACCGGGTGCTCCTGGAGGAAGTGGACAAGGGCAAGCTGCTCCTGGGCATCTGCCTGGGGATGCAGCTCCTGTTTGAACGAAGCTACGAATACGGGGAGCATGCGGGGCTCGGCCTGCTGGAGGGAAGCGTCGTTCCCATGGAGGGACGGCTGCCCGGGGAACTGAAGATCCCCCATATCGGCTGGAACGCCCTGCGGTATACCAGACCGCATCCCCTGTTCCGGGAAGTGGAGGAGGGCTCCTGCGTATATTTCGTCCATTCCTTCTTCGTGGAGGAGACCGCTCCCAGCATCGTCGCCACCGCGGAATACGGGGTAAACGTGGGGGCGGCGGCGGCGAAGGAGAACGTTATGGGCTGCCAGTTCCATCCGGAAAAGAGCGGCGGCGTGGGCATGAAGATCCTGCGGGCCTTCTGCGATATGGAGGGAAAAGCATGATCCTGCTGCCGGCCATCGATTTATACGAGGGAAAAGCGGTCCGCCTGAAGAAGGGGGACTATGCCGAAATGACCGTTTACCGGGAGGACCCGGTGAACTTGGCTTCCGAGATGGAAGCCCAGGGGGCGGAATGGATCCATATCGTGGATCTGGAGGGAGCCAAAAGCGGTCTCGCCCCCAATCTGCCCATCGCCCGGGAGATCGCCCGGACCACCGGCCTGAAGGTGGAATACGGCGGGGGCCTCCGGAGCCTGGAAGTCCTGGAGAGATGCATCGACGGGGGCGTGAGTCGGGCCATCCTGGGCACCGCCGCCGTGACGGATCCGGAGCTGCTGGCCGCCGCCGTAGCCCGGTGGGGAGAGAAGATCGCCGCCGGGGCGGATATCAAGGACGGGAAGATCGCCATCAAGGGCTGGCTGGAAACCGCGGAGGAAGGGCTGGAAGCCTTTCTGGACCGGATGCTGGCCGTTGGGGTGCAGACCGCCATCTGTACGGATATATCCCGGGACGGGATGCTGAAGGGCACGAACCGGGAGTTGTACGCCTCCCTGGCGGACCGGAAGGGACCCCGGCTGGTGGCCTCCGGCGGGGTATCCTCCCTGGAGGATATCCGGGCTCTGCGGAACATGGGCATCTATGGGGCCATCCTGGGGAAGGCTTACTATACGGGGGCGGTGAACCTCCGGGAAGGGATCGAGGCGGCGAAATGATCACAAAAAGGATCATCCCCTGCCTGGACGTGCGGGACGGTCGGGTGGTGAAGGGCGTGAACTTCCTGGGACTCCGGGACGTGGATTCCCCGGTGAAGCTGGCCCGGTATTATTCCGAATGCGGCGCGGACGAGCTGGTGTTCTACGATATCACCGCCTCCGCCGAGGGCAGAAAGATTTTTACGGATATCCTCCGGGAGGCGGCGGCCACCATCTTCATCCCCCTCACCGTGGGGGGCGGCATCAGCTCCGTGGAGGATTTCGACCGGGTGCTGAAATGCGGTGCGGATAAAGTGAGCGTCAACTCCGGCGCCATCAGAAGGCCGGAGCTCATCGGGGAAGCGGCGAAGAAATACGGGGACCAGTGCGTGGTCCTCAGCGCGGATATCAAGCGGGTGGACGGCGCCTTCCACATTTTCGCCAAGGGCGGACGGGAGGATACGGGCCTGGAAGCCATCCAGTGGATCAAGGACGGGGTTGCCCGGGGAGCCGGGGAGATCGTGGCCAACTCCATGGATACGGACGGGGTGAAGGGCGGCTTCGACCTGGAGCTCCTGGAGCGCATCTGCGACGCGGTGCGGGTGCCCGTTATCGCCTCCGGCGGCGCGGGGAGCATGGAGGACTTTACTACCCTGTTCAAAACCGTGCCCGAGATCAGCGCGGGCCTGGCCGCCAGCGTGTTCCACTTTGGGGAGATCCCCATTCCGGAGCTGAAGAAGAAGCTCCGGGCGGATGGGATAGAAATGAGGATGGAAGCATGATCAGCATCGATGAACTGAAATTCGACGAGCGGGGCCTGATCCCCGCCATTATCCAGGACGCCCGGACGGGGCAGGTCCTGACCCTGGCCTGGATGAACCGGGAGAGCCTGGGGATCTCCATGGAAAAGGAACTCACCTGCTTCTGGAGCCGGTCCCGGCAGGAGCTGTGGCTCAAGGGGGAGACCAGCGGGAATTACCAGCATATCGTCTCCATCACGGCGGACTGCGACCGGGACGCCCTGGTGGTGGCGGTGGAGAAGGACGGCCCCGCCTGCCACACGGGCACGGAATCATGCTTCACCGCTCCGGTGTGGGAGAGCGATACCCGGCAGGAATTCCACCTCCGGGACCTGTATGCCCTGCTGGAGGGGCGGAAGCGGGACAAGCCCGAGGGCTCCTACACCACCTATCTTTTTGAGAAGGGTCTGGATAAGATCCTGAAAAAGGTGGGAGAGGAGAGCACCGAGGTCATCATCGCCGCCAAGGCGGAGGACCGGAAGGAGACCGTATACGAGCTGGCGGATCTCATGTACCACGCCATGGTGCTCATGGTGGAAATGGGCATCCCCCTGGAGGAGGTGCGGCAGGAGCTGGCAGGCCGCCACGTTATCGACCACAAGGTGAAGCAGGAGAAGATGACCTGATGATCTCCAACTTCCATACGCATACGATATACTGCGACGGGAAGGACACCCCCCGGGCCCTGGCGGAGGAAGCCCTGCGTCTGGGCTGCCCGGCCCTGGGCTTCTCAGGCCACAGCTATACCGCCTTTGACCCGGACTGCTGCATGTCCCCGGAGGGGACGGCAGCCTACCGCGCGGAGGTCCTGGCCCTGCGGGAGGAGTACAGGGGCAGACTGGATATCCGCCTGGGTCTGGAGCAGGACTATTATTCAGACCCGCCCGGGGAGGACTACGACTATCTCATCGGCAGCGTCCACGCGGTAAAAAAGGACGGGGAATACGTCATCGTGGACTGGAGCAGAGAAATCCTCCTGAAAGGGGTGGAAAAGCTTTACGGCGGGGATATCTACGTCTTCGCCGAGGACTATTTCCGCCTGGTGGGGGATATCTATGCCCGGACCCGCTGCCGCATCGTGGGGCACTTCGACCTGCTGACGAAGTTCAACGAGGACGGAACGCTCCTGGATGAGACCCATCCCCGGTATCTCCGGGCGGCGGAAGAGGCCCTGGACCGGCTCCTGGAAGCGCCGGTGCTCTTCGAAATCAACACCGGGGCCATGGCCCGTGGGTACCGGACCACGCCTTATCCCGGCCCCATCCTCCGGCGGGCTATCGCAAGGAAGGGCGGGAAGTTTATCCTTTCCTCAGACTGCCATCGGAAGGAACAGCTTCTGTTCGGACTGGCGGATCAGCTGAATCAGCCCTATGAAAGGCTGGCGGAAGCGCCGTAAACACAAATGAACAGCGGGGTGCAGCCCTTTGGCCGCACCCCGCATGCTTTTTTATCTCTCAGTTCCGGCGGATGAAGTCCGCGATGTCGTCCAGGACCTCCGGGCCGATGTGCCGTTCCACCCGGTATTCCTTGCCCGCTTTCAGAATATCGTCGTAGATCCCCTTTACGAACAGGTGGTTCAGATCCTCATACAGGCGGTATTCCGTGTCGGGCCTGCCCGCAAGCTGCCGCTTGAAGCCCTCAAAATCCTCCTCCGGCAGCACCTGGAAATCCTTTCCTCCCTGCAGGATGAGCACGGGCTTCTCCGTCTCCCGCAGGTAGTCCGCCGCCGTTTTCCGGCCCATCTCCTTGAAGTACCAGAGAGTGGCGGACCCGGCGAACTTTTTCCGCTTGGCCTCCTCCTCCGGCAGCTCATAAATCCCCTCCAGCTTCTTCATGTAGACCTTTTCCTCCAGCCGGACGATGGCCTTCACCAGCGCGCCTTTGCTCTCCCCGGCCTGACGGAACTGCCGCACCATGATCTCTTCCATCCGCAGAGGGGTCCCCGCCATGAGGATCAGGCCCCGGAAATCCCCCCCCTCGGCGTCGATGCGGGGAGCCAGCATGGCCCCCATGCTGTGGCCGACGATGAACACGCGGCGGGGATCGATGCGGGGATCCTTCCGCAGCAGCTCGGCGGCCAGGATCGCATCCTCAATGGTCTCCTCTTTCACCGTGACCGTCTGCTTCCTCATCTTCCGGCCATGAACGAAGGAACGCTTGTCATACCGGATCGAGGCGACGCCCCGTTCCGCAAGGCCCTCCGCCAGATCCCTGAAGGGGGTGAGCCGGAAGATCTTCTCATCCATATTGCTGGCGCCGGAGCCGTGGACGAATACTGCGGCGGGGACCTTCTCCGTCAGGTCGTCCGGCAGGGTCAGCAGGCCGTTCAGGGGGTATTCCGTGCCCTGGCCTACGACGATTTTTTCAGTTTTCATCCTTTTCGCTCCTCTCCTTTTCCTCGGTATAGACCTTATGGGCGTAGGTCAAGGTGACGAGGATGGACGCGGTGATCAGGATCAGCAGGACCACCGTCACGGCCAGGGGAGGGGAGACCAGGGCGGCAGCCAGCACCACCAGGATTCCCGTCGCCACCATGGCGCAGCCGCCGAAGCGGTGGGTCCTCCGCCAGGTCTCGTCGTTGTACAGGCTCCAGACCACCCGGAAGCCGATCACGCCGTTGCGCCGGGTCTTGGGCATGATGTTGCCCAGCACGATGAAGACGAGGCCCAGGAGGAAGAAGGGCAGCCGGTCCAGGGCCGTGCCAGCGGTCTCCCCGCCGGATGCCGCCCGATAGACCTGATAAAGCAGCCAGGCCTGGACCAGGGTGAGAACGGCAGCCAGGGATACGCCCGCGATGCCAATGGCTTTAATATTTGTCTCAGCGCTTGCCCTGAGCTTGTCGTCCTCCGCCTCTGCCGCCTTCTTCTCGAAAACCTTCAGGAGCGGCTTCCAGGCGGCGGCCAGGATGAGCAGGATCGCGGGCAGGAGCAGCAGTTCCCACCGGGAGCCCCAGCGGTCCGGATTCCAGGCCGCGTCAAAATGCACCGGCACGGTCTCCGGCAGGAAGGGGAGGACCGCTGCGGTTCCGATCACCGCGATCAGGGCAAGGATCCAAATGGCTTTTTTCATTCTCTGTCACCTCCAAACTGCTTGACCCAGAGGATCAGTTCCTCAAATACGGATGTGTTGACCTCATAGTAGATATAGTTCTTCTGCCGGTATTCCAGGATCAGACCGGCCTCCTTCAGGAGCTTCAGATGATAGGACAGGGCCGCCGGGGATATGCCGAGCTTTTCCGCCAGCTCACCGGCATTCAGCCGCCCGTTTTTCAGCAGGACCAGGATATCCCGCCGCTGCCTGTCCGAGAGCACCTTGAAGACGTTGGTTTCCCCCATGGCCATCCCTCCTTCTGCCAAACTATTTCAAATTATTTTTAATTCCCTGGGCGCAGTATACGCTTTCTGCCACAGCTTTGTCAAGAGCTATTTCAAAATATTTTTAAACGATTGAACAGAACCGCGCCCGTCTGCGAACAGCGGACGGGCGTGGAGCATTCTCCCTGTTTTATTCGCTCCGCAGGGCCTCCACCGGATCCTTCTTCGCGGCGATGCGGGCGGGGATGAGGCCCGCGATCAGGGTAAGGACCATGCTGATGATCACCAGGATCACTCCGGCAGCCGGGGGCAGGGAGGACCGGAGATAGGGGATCCCTGTCAGGTGCTGCACGATGGCGGAGATGGGCAGATTCAGCAGCATGGTGATGACGATGCCCAGCACCCCGGCGCAGAAGCCCACGATGAGGGTCTCCGCGTTGAAGACCCGGGAGATATCCCGCTTGGAGGCGCCGATGGACCGGAGCACGCCGATCTCCCGGGTCCGCTCCAGAACGGAGATATAGGTGATGATGCCGATCATGATGCTGCTTACCACCAGGGAGATGGAGACGAAGGCCACCAGCACATAGGAGATGGCGTGGAGGATGGTGGTGATGCTGCTCATGAGCAGGCCCACGTAGTCCGTATACCGGATGACCCGGTCCTCCTGCCCCTCGGCCTCCATGCGCCGGTTGTAGGCTTTGATGAAGTCTGTGATGGCGTCCTTGTCCTCAAAACTGGCGGCGTACAGGCTCAGGCTCCCGGGCTGGGATCGGTCGTTGTAACCCAGCAGAGCCAGATTGTCCGCCAGCGTGCTTTCCGAATACCGGGGCGGCAGGAATCTTTCTCCCAGGTCCGTCAGCTCTTCAGGCGTCAGCTCCGCAAGCCTGGCGGCCAGAAGCCGGTCCAGCTCCTCCTCCGGGAGGGCTCCGGCGCTGCCCTGGGCGGCGGCGGCATAGGCCTCCTTCATCTGCTGGGTCAGGGCGGTGATCAGATAATTCCGGAGCTCCTCGTCCCCCAGCTTCTCCAGATAGGCCTTCATGGCGGCCTCGCTCATGCCCATGGTCCCTTTGGCTGCCTCAGCCATCTGGGCGATCATATCCTCCCGACTGATGGAGGCGGCGGAAGCCTGGGCCATGGCGGCTAGCTCTTCGTCCGAGGGGATCTCCGCCACAGCGCCGTACACCGCCGCCTTATCCTCCGGATCGGCGGAGGACAGCCATTCCCGGAACAGAGCCGGGATATCCTCCTGGACCTCCTGCCCGGGGACCGGGAAGGGGAGGCCGGTGAACGCGTCGGTTTCCGGCTCCGCCAGCTGCGCCTGCACCAGGGTACTCTTTTCTGCCTGATCCAGATAGTATTCCGTCAACTCCGGCAGATAACCTACCGCTCCGCCCAGAGCGCCGGCAGAAGCATTCTCACTGGGGCGGATGATGCCCACCACCTTCAGCTCCAGGGAATCCTCCACGGCGGCCCGCAGGGCTTCGGGATCCCCGGAAATATCCTCGTATCCTCCCGCTCCGTCTTCCCGGTACAGGTCCCCGGGGATCACCAGACGGTAGCGCAGGTCCAGCAGCTCCTCATAGCTCCAGGACTCCGTATCCGTATCCAGAGTCTCCCCGGCCACGGAGGCCAGCAGCCGTTCACGGGCCTCCTCCGGGTCCCGGATGCCCAGGGAATAGAGGTAGACCTCGTTCAGCTCATTGCGCTTGTCCACAATGAGCACCACTTCATCCATGGACTCCGGCCAGCGCCCCGCCAGCACATCGTACTGGGTGCGAAGAAGCTCCGGATTGTCCAACAGCTCCTGCCACACGTCCATACTGTTCTGGGAGGACATGGAGGAGAAGGCGCTCATGCTGGAAAGGGTGCCGGTATTGTAAAAGGTGCCCATGATGATGTCCATGACGGGGCTGGGATTCAGCTGCAGCACCTCCTCCCCCAGGAGGGAGTACACCGGAAGGGTGACGCCGTAACCCACCCGCAGGCTGCTCACGTGCGTCATCACCGCCGGGTCCGCCTGCAGGTCTTCCAGGAATGCGGCCAGGTCGTTGCGGCGGAAGGACATGTTCATCATGTTGTCCGCCAGGTCGGAGAAAACGGTGTTGGTATAGACCCGGTCCAGGTCGTGGTCCGCGTTTTCGCTGCGTTTCTCTCCCAGGGCGGTGATCATGCTGCTCATGTCCAGGGTTTCCGAGGTGATAGTCAGGGGGTAGGTGCTGAGGGTGTCCTCCTGGACCCGGTCGATATACCGCTGTATCCCGTTGGACAGAGAGAGGATCAAAGCGATGCCGATGATGCCGATGCTCCCGGCGAAGGCGGTCAGGATGGTCCTGGCCTTCTTGGTGAGCAGGTTGTTCCGGGAGAGGGAAAGGGCGGTGAAGAAGCTCATGCCGGGACGTTTGCCCGTCTCCTTCTCCCGGCGCTCCCGTTCCTCCTCCTCCGGCGAAAGCGGGTCGGAGTCGGCCGTCACCTTTCCGTCCAGCAGGCGGACGATGCGGGTGGCGTACTTTTCTGCCAGCTCCGGATTGTGGGTGACCATGATCACCAGCCGGGTCCGGCTGACTTCCTTCAGCAGCTCCATCACCTGGAGACTGTTTTCCGTATCCAGGGCGCCGGTGGGTTCGTCCGCAAGCAGGATGCTGGGATCGTTCACCAGCGCCCGGGCGATGGCGGCCCGCTGCATCTGTCCCCCGGACATCTGGTTGGGCCGCTTGGTGAGCTGATCTCCCAGTCCCACCTTTTCCAAAGCCTCCTTCGCCCGGCGCTGCCGCTCCCCCTTGCTCACCCCGGTGAGGGTGAGGGCCAGCTCCACGTTCCCCAGAACGCTCTGATGAGGGATCAAATTGTAGTTCTGAAATACGAAACCGACGGAATGATTCCGGTAATTGTCCCAGTCCCGGTCCCGGAACCCGGCGGTGCTCCGGCCGCCGATCTGCAGATCTCCCCCGGTGTACCGGTCCAGACCGCCGATGAGGTTCAGCAGGGTGGTCTTCCCGCAACCGGAGGGACCCAGTATGGCGACAAATTCATGTTCCCGGAAAGCCAGGGACACCCCCCGGAGGGCATGGACACGGGTATCGCCCATGGTATAGTCCCTGGTGATCTCCTGTAAAACCAGCATGACGGCACGATCCTTTCCCGGAAAATACTATATTCTCCCACAGGCTTATGAACTCCGTATGAACGGAGGGAAATTTTCCCCGGGCGGGCTCGGTGTAAAGTAATTGTAGGAGAAATAGAATAACAGGGATTCCCCAAGATGTGGTTAAATGGAGTTTGCCAACAACCTTCAACCCAAGGAGGGAAATCCCTGTGGAAAGAATCATAACCAAGATTGCGGCAGACTTCAAGAGGGACGCGAAAGAATTTTTAGCGGGAAGCCGAAGGGACATCCGAGCAGCAGAGGAATTTTTTGTCCCGCGGATCGGCGAAATGGTCACGGAGTTATTGACGGCAGTCTATGAAGAAGCGGACCATGAGTTGTTGGAGGACCGGGTCGGGCGACGGCAGGCGGGCCTGGTAGTCGAGCGGCGCAGGGTACCTCGAACGATCCTGAGCCAACTGGGGAGCATCACATACAAACGGGCGTATTACCAGCGCCAGGACGGGACCTATTGTCATCCGGTGGATGAGATAGCCGGAGTGGAAGCCTATGAGCGGATAAGTGCCCGGGTGAGCGAGGAGCTTGTAGACGCAGCGCGGGAGATGCCGTACCGGAAGAGCAGTCGTGTCGTAACGAATGGAGCGGTCAGCAGCCAGACGGTGATGAACAAGATTCGGCGGAGCAGCCCTAGGCCGGAGGTCGTGGAGCGAGTCCGGGTGCCGGTTCTGCATGTGGACGCGGATGAAGACCATGTGAAACTGCACAACGGGAGCAGCACTTATGCGCCGCTGATCAGTGTATACACAGGGATCGAAAAGCAGGGGAAACGCGGAATCTGCAAGGATGTATTCCACATCAGCGAGTACGGCAGGGGGTCGGATGACCTTTGGGAAACCGCACTGAATGAAATGGAACGGCGGTATGATCTGAGCGACACGAAGATCTACCTTCACGGGGATGGAGCGGCGTGGATCAAGGCGGGCCTGGGCTGGCTGCCAAACTGCACTTTTATTCTGGACCGTTACCATGTCAACAAGGCTGTGCAAGAGGCGGTCAGCGGGATAGATGTTCAGTCGGGGAGCGAGTATAGGGGGAGCCTTCTTTCAGCTCTCCGGGAAGGCAATGAAGAGGAATTCCTGTCTGTTCGGGAGAAAATGCTGGCGTGTTGGCCGGATCGGGAAGAATCCATCATGGAGCATACGGATTACTTGCTTGACAACTTCCAGGCGATCCACTTATGGCATACCGACCCGGAAGCGAGGAATGGTGGGGCGACGGAGCCACATGTCAGCAACGTCCTTTCGGCGCGGCTTAGCAGCCGCCCTATGGCCTGGAGCAAGGATACTCTGCGGCGGTTCCTGCCTATCCTGGCTGCGGGGAGCTGTGCTTTGGACCCCAGAGAAGATACGGCATCTGTATCCGGCGCACCGGAATTCCGGATAGTAACCAATGCTCGTCGCAAGGCTTACAGACGCTTTGGTTTACCTGACCCTGATCGGGCTGTACAGCTCCCGGGCGCAACTGGGAAGGTCACGCCTCTATATAACGCGCTACGTCCATTTATCTACGCTTGGCCCTGTTCTCCTTCAACAACTTGACACCGACCAGCCAATGGGTTGGATTGACAGGAATTTTGAGACATGGTATATTTTCAATAATCATTGTTTCAGTATAATAATTCCGGGCACTGCCGCGCTGTTTCTACATTGAAACAAAGGATGATATCTTTTGTACAAGGAAAAGATTACAAGCAGAAAAGGATATGCGTTTTTCATTGCCGCGCTGGTTTTAGTCCTTGTTGTCTTAGTCCTGTTTTCGTTCTATTTGGGGCGGTTTTCCAGGATCAAGCTGTCCAGCATCCCGAAGATCCTTCTGAACGAAATCCTGCCTGTATTTGAGAAAACTTGGACCAAAGTAGATGAAAGCGTTGTTCTGAACCTCCGTTTTCCCCGGATCATCGCTTCCATCGTGGTTGGGGCGTCCCTTGCGATCTCCGGCGCCGTTTATCAGGCGCTGTTTTCCAATCCGGTGGCGTCCTCCGATTCTCTCGGCGTTTCGTCCAGCGCCGCGTTCGGCGCCGTTCTCGGTTTTCTGCTGAATCTGAATATCGTGAGCGTAAAAGTCCTGTCTTTCCTTGTGGGCTGCGCCGCGGTGTTCAGCATCTATGTCATCGCCTCCAGAATCAACAACCGGAAGAACGTGACGGTTTTTTTGATCCTGATCGGTATGGTGATTTCCTCTTTGTTCAGCGCCATGCTCTCGGTCCTAAAATACATCGCGGACCCGATCGACCAACTCCCAAAAATCACCTACTGGCTAATGGGCAGCATGAGCAACGTCAGGCTGTCGGATATTTCCTACTGCGTGCTGCTGTTCCTTGTCGGGGCCGTTCCGCTCTTTCTGCTCCGCTGGCGTTTGAATCTCCTGTCCCTGAGCGACGCCGAAGCCAAATCCATCGGAGAGAACATCAATCTGCTCCGTTTCCTTACCATTATCTGCGCTACGCTGCTGACCTCCTCCGCGGTCGCCATGACGGGAGGGATCAACTGGATCGGATTGGTGATCCCGCATATTGCCCGCCTGCTCGTCGGGAACGACTCCCGAAAGCTGCTGCCCGCGTCGTCTCTGCTCGGCGCGATCTTCCTGCTCGCCATGGACGATATGGCCCGTTCGATCTCTGTCTACGAATTGCCCATCTCGATCCTCACCTCACTGTTCGGCGCTCCGGTTTTCTTCGCGATCTTGATCTGGAGGAGGAAACAGATTGTCGATGAAAATTGAGTTGGACAAGGTCTCCGTCGGGTACGAAAAGGCCACGATCCTGAGCGATATCAGCCTGTCCTTTGAAAGCGGACAGTTTTACTGTCTTCTCGGCGCGAACGGGATCGGGAAAACGACCCTCTTCAAGTCGATCCTCGGCTTTATTCCGGTTCTGAGTGGACAGATCCGAATCGACGGAAAGCCGATCCGCTCGATTTCTTCAAAGGCGCTTTCCGAATACCTCGCGTATGTGCCGCAGGCGAAGGACAACGCCTACGATATGGACGTGCTGGAGGTCGTGGTCATGGGTCGGGCGCGTTTTATCAAGAAATTTTCCCAGCCCTCCCCCAACGATTATGCCGCGGCGAACGATATCATGGATCGGCTGAAGATCAAAAAGCTGACCCGAAAAAAGTACTCCGAACTGTCCGGCGGAGAGCAGCAGATCGTGCTGATTGCCCGCGCGCTCGTTCAGGACGCGAAGTTCATCATCATGGACGAGCCGGCGTCCAACCTCGACTTTGAAAACCAGAAAAAGGTGCTGGAGTGTCTGAAGCAGCTCTCTGGTCACGGTCTAGGCGTGGTTTTGTCTTCGCATTCCCCCGATCACGCGATCTTCTGCGATACGAAGGTCGTGATGATCGGAAAGGACAAACAGATCCGCATCGGGTCCATCGAGGAGACCCTAACGGATCAGAACCTTAGGGCAGTTTATGGCGTCGACATCCACCTGATCAGCGGTACGGCCCCGGACGGCAGGCCTCTGCGCTCCTGCTGTCTGGTCAGTAATACACATTCCGATCCGTGAAACTTGAAGGAAGGGAAACGATTATGAAAAAGACAATAAAAAACCTGCTCCTGGCGGTCCTATGCCTCGCGCTCCTGCTCGGCGCGCTCGCCGGATGCGGAAAGAAAGCTCCGATAGAAACCGCCCCGGCAACGAGGACCGTCGTGGACATGAAGGGTAAAGAGGTCGAGCTTCCTGGAACGATCGAGTCCTATTGCGTTCTTTATTCCTCTGCGGTCCCGATGTGCGCTATGGTGGACGACAATCTGGCGCATATGGTCATGTACCCCGTCTCAAACTATTTCGAATACTGGTATGGCGTTATGTTTGAAGGGATCAACGATCACGCCGTTCAGGTGGACAAGAGAAACGTTACGGCGGAGCAGATCCTGGAAAGCGGCGCGCAGGTCGTTTTCTGGAACCGGCCGGCACACGAAGGACTCGTGGCCTCTCTTGAGGAGGCGGGCGTCAAGTGTGTCAACGTTCAGGTGAGCAATGCCGACGAGCTGCTCCAGGCAATGCATGTGATCGCGGATTCTTTCGGCACCGAGTTCGCACAGAGCCAGATCGCAAAGTATGAATCCCGGTTCCATTCGTATTTGGAGCTGGTCCGGGAGCGCGCGGCGCAGATCCCCGACAGCGAGAAGAAGACCGTTCTTGTTATCGGTAGCGTCGACACCCCGAGCGTCGGCCCCATCGATTCCTATCAGGGGTATTGGACGCAGCTCACTGGCTTGATCAACGTAACGCCCGTCGGAGAAGGCGAACCGAGCTCCACCCTAACTATGGAAGAGATTTTCGACGCCGATCCGGACATCATCCTGGCGCAGGGCCCCTTCAATCGCAGTCAGGTCACAAGCGATCCCCAGTGGGGAACGGTGCGGGCCGTAAAGGAGGGCAATCTGTACTCCAATCCCAGTGTCTTGGACGAATGGGGCATGCCGACGACCGAAGCTCCCCTACAGTTTATCTGGATCCTCAAGCAGTTCTATCCCGAGTATGCGGCAGATATCGATACCGTGAAGGAACTGATCGGATTCTACAAGGACTTTTACGACTATGGAATGTCTATGGAAGACGCGGAGGCGCTTTTGAGTTGCCACCATTTCTATCTCCACGAAGCGTTAAAGGATATGGAATAAATCAACGGAGTCAAAGGGGACGGAATGCTATGTTCGGTTCAATACGGTTGAGTTTTTATAATCGTCCCCATCGACTTCACCTGTTTCCTTTTGAGCGACTGATAATGTGTGATTTGAAGGGAACGAGGGAGAATACAGAATACAATAAGAAAGGATCGTGATACGATGTCAAGACAAGAATGGGATCCAACCGATCGGAAATACGAATGGTCTATTGAAAAAGAATTGGAAGAAATGATTTCACGCGGACGTTTCCGCGCGTATGATCGACTGTACGATGGGAGCGTCGAGACCGTGAACCTACACAGCGACGGATCTGCCGACATTGACGTCTACGGAAAAGATGAAAATGACAAGACCGGGCACTGGCACTTCAATATTGCGTTTGACAGCAGCGGACATATCACAAGTGTACGTAATTGCCACAGAAGGTAAGATGGTTACATACCTATGGCAGCGTTTTCTGTTGGAGGTGGAATGTAAATGGGCTTGTTCGGTTTAGGGAAAAAGAAAGTAAGCACTACTCAGGCAAAAATGGAACAGAAAGCTATGCGACCCAGTGTTAAGGCGTTATGTACTAATGACTCTCTTAATCGTGCATATGCAGTTAACGGGACAGTATACTGCGTCAGCAATCATGGGAGCGACTTTGAGATAGGGTTCTATGAGTTAAGTGAAGATCACACTTTTTGCAAGTGTTTTTGTCTAAGTGATCGTAGAGAGATCGGAACTATTGCGCCAGATGGAGCGGCATTCTCTATCACAATGAACCGCATGGAGATATATCACAGGGTTCAAACGATGGGCCTTTATAGTGGAGGTATGCCATCTCCAATATTCAAAGAGTTTGCGCGTGTATATAAATACACAATTGATGATACTACAACTCATGAAACAATAGCCGAAATCGATGGCGATCCCGTTGAGGCCGCAGCCGCATTTTTGGTTTTGGTATATGAGGTTCTGGACGACTCTTCCTATAGTAAGTTTTATAAACCAGGCCAATGGTAATACCTGCCTGCAAGGAACATATGCCTATAACAGGATTTAGCGATTACTCCGATTTTGTTGAAATAGCAATCTTTAGCCATGCAAAAAGACGCTGCTCAGGCAGCGTCTTTTTGCAACGAAGTGTTCCGCTGTGCGGAACGTGATGTTTCCTTCGGAAGTGATGCGCATTTCATGCGTGATGTGTGCCTTCGGCACGTGAGCGGGACTGGAGTTGTCAAGAAAAGTGCAGTCAGGAAACACAAAAAACTAGGACTATGGATGAAATTTGAAGCGGAACGGAGCGTAGCGGAGAGAAGCTTCAAATTTCGGTGCCGCGTTATGCGGCCTGCCTGTAGCTTTGGGCCTTATATACCATCGGCGGAAGGCCGCCGGGATTGCTTGTATAAACCCTCTGCTGGTTGTAATAGATTAAAATTTAGCGGAAAACCGCCGTCTTTACGTCTTCCATTTTCATCCGGTAGGTAGTGTCCCAAATTCTGTGTAAACATCAAATAGCGGTGAAAAACAGGGCAAAAATATCTGGTATGGCGGAGCGGCGGATGCCACCCGCCATACCAACAGAATATCGTGCCGTTTACGGGTTTGTCTATAGTCTGACCCTCTTCCGTCCGGTGGTCGGAAGAGGGTCCGTTTTTTCCGGCGCGGTTGAAAAGTGCAGCACGCTTTAGTAAACTGTATCCGAAAAGAGTTCGGGCGGAGACGCCGCCCGGAAAGGAGAAGATCATGGAGATCAGACAGAGAGCGGAACTGGACGCCCTGTATCCGGAGCCCCAGGAGGGGATCCGGGAGGACTCCCCGGAGCTTTTGCTGATGAAGCACATCGCCGCGGGGGAATACGGCCGGGCGGCGGCGCTGTTCCGGGACCGGAGGCAGTTCACGGAGGCCCTGCCCGCGGTGGACGCCCCCTACGGGCGGTTTGAGGGGAAGGAGCAGATCCTGGCCTTTGCGGAGGGCTTTATTCCCCGGTTCGGGGCGGTCGGACTGGAGGTCCTGCCCAAATTCCAGACCCGGAGCGGCGGCCGCTCCGTGACGGAGGTGGTCCTCAACTTCACCGTGGACGGGATGATCGACCAGGTGCCCCTATTCGTGGTGGGGGACCTGGGCAGCCGGGGGACCCTGGAAGAGGTGCGGCTCTACTGCCACGCCAGCTTCGTGCCCGGCCTGACGCCCTTCCGGAAGCCCCTGTTCCCCTCCGCCCATCTGGAGATGGGGGATCCGGGCCTGATGACCGGGGCGGTGAAGGAATACTACGTCGCCCTGCACCACGCGCCCGGCGTGGACGTGGACCGGATCGTGGCCTGCATGCACCCGGACTGCGTCTTCGGGGGCTACAGCCGCTACGAGGGCAAGGCACCGGAAAAGGGGCCGGAGGCCATGCGGCGGATCTATACCAATATGGCTTCCTATATCCCGTCCGGGGTGGGCATGCGCTACGAGACCCTCATCGACGACGGGGTGACCGGCGTCATCGAATGGGTCCACGTGGTCACGGACAAGGGCCACGAGGAGCTGGGACGGATCGCCATGTCCGGCATCGCCGCCTACATGCGGGGAGAGGACGGACGGCTCATCAGCATCCGCATCAGCGACTACGCCTGGATGGAGAAGGAGATCCGTTGGGAGGAGACCGGGACCACCCGGGAGGAGGCCGGAAAGGTCAACCGGGTGCATGAGTTTCCCGCGGGCGTGGGGCGGAAG
>JAFZVM010000124.1 GCA_017617795.1 Oscillospiraceae bacterium | reverse complement strand
TCACGTCCCCCGTGACCTCCGGCAGCTCCTCAGCCGGATAGGTTTCCGTGCCGTCGCTCCACCCCAGGAACCGGTACACGGTATCCTCGGTGGACTCCTTCTCCGGTACGTCATGGCTCGGCGTTTCGCCGTAGCCCCAGGTCGAATCCTCACTCTCCCCGTCGATCACCCAAGTCACCGTGTAATCCCGGGGGCTCTCCTCGAATTCCGCCGTATACGTCACGTCCCCCGTGACCTCCGGCAGTTCCTCCGGCGCATAGGTGTCCGTGCCGTCGCTCCACCCCAGGAACCGGTATACGGTATCCTCGGTGGACTCCTTTTCCGGGATCTGATGGCTCGGCGTGTCGCCGTAGCCCCAGGTCGAATCCTCGCTCTCCCCGTCGATCACCCAGGTCACCGTGTAATCCTGCCGGAGCTCCTCGAACTCCGCCGTATACGTCGTATCCCCGGTGACGGCGGGCAGCTCCTCCTGCGGGCCGTAGACTCTGGAGCCGTCGTACCATCCCGTAAAGACGAGGGAGTCCATGGAGGGGATCTCATGGGTCGGCGTATCGCCGATCGCATACTCCACGGTTTCTTCCTCCCCGTTGATGATCCAGGTGATGATGCCGGTCTCCGCCTGGGGATCGATCTCTTCAAAGACAGCCGTGTAAACGGCGTCTTCTGTTGCCTCCGTTACCGTCGGCTCCCAGCCGACAAAACGGTACCCTTCCTTCGTCGGCTGCTCTTCGCCCGGATAGTTGGGCCGTTCGCCCGGAGATACCTCAGACGTCTCCAGAACGACCCCCTCTTCAAGCTGCCAGGTTATCGTATAGACCGTCTGGATCTCTTCATAGACCGCCGTATAGGTGGCGTCTCCCGTTACCTTCCGGATCTCGGGCTCCCAGCCGATGAATTCATACCCCTCCTTGGCGGGGGCGGAATGGGTCGGAAGCACCCCTTCGACATAGCGGCTCGTGTAGCTGACCCCGTCGATGATCCAGGTGATGGTGTACTCCTCGTCCTGGGGTTCCGGCTCAGGCTCATAAAGGGAATCTATGGGCAGGTAGACCGCCGTATAGACCGCGTCGTCTTCGGCCGGCGCCAGCTCCGGAGACCAGCCGACAAAGACATACCCGGCCTTCGCCGGTGCGGCATGACTCGGCATCTCATTGGCTTTACAGGTGGTGGTGTCTATTTGTCCGTCGATGCTCCAGGTGATCGTATAGCTGTCGGAATCGCCGCCGCCCTGTTCGCCTTCCCACAGAGGATCTTTCGAGATGACCTCTTCCTCTTTCAATTCTTCGATCTCTTTCAGCTTCTGCCTGATCTCGGCCTGCTTTTTCAGCAGATCATCCATCGCGTCCGCCAGAGTCTTCTGGAGATCTTTGGGCACTCTTTCCTGGGCTGCGCGATCCTGGGCGATCTCCACCTGTACAAAGGGCGGAACATCGTCGGCCTTCATGCCCAGGAGCCAGGCGTCCGCCCCTTCCCCGGCCTGATCTGCGTCAAAGATCTGGAAGACCCCGATCTGACCCTGCCGGACCGTCAGCGCGCGGGTGGCGCCGGTGACGGGATTGATCGCCACGCCCTGGGCATGGCCCTCCAGGAGCCCCATGCGGGTCTCGCCATCGTTGATCTTCTGGATAAAGACGATGGTGCCCCGGACGCCGGTGACCATGGTGGAGGTTCGGATATTCAGCTTTTCGTCCTCTTTCAGCGGGGCGGTGACGTCGCAGTACATTTCGCCGCTCTTCAGAAGCAGCTCCAGGCTCTTGCCGCTGCGCCGCACCTCCAGGCTGCTGCACTCGTCCAGCTTCACCGCCTTCTCGGCATCCAGGGTGATCCAGGCATAGCTGGCCTCCTCCGTGGAAACTACGTAGCCGCTGTACAGGCGCATATCCTCCCTGGTGCTGTAGGTCTTGCCGCTGGTGCTGGAGACGTTCACCGTTCCCTCCGTCTGGAGCAGACGGATCTCGGTGCCGGTATTGTCCGCCGCCAGCGCCGGGACTGCCAGGCCCAGGCACAGGCTGAGACACAGCAGCCAGACGAAGCACCTTCTCAGGGTTCCGCGGAAGGTCATGTTTCAGCTCCCCTTTCCGATTTTTGCGTGCTTTATTTCCATGATATATTAGAATAGCAAACTTCGACGGGGATTGCAACGGAAATCCCGTTTTATCCCGCCCAGACTGAAACTTTTTTCGCCTTCTGCCGTCTGAAGAAGCAGAATCACGAATCGATTTTCATCCGCAAGGAGGGATTATCCATGTTCCGCTTGATTGCCTGTCTTTTGCTTCTGGCCCTGTCTCTGTCTCTCTGCGCCTGCGGCGAAGCCCCGGTCCCGGCGCAGACCGATCCGGGGGAAACGGAGCAGCAGCCCGCCCCCGCGGGCAAGCCGGATCCTTCAGAAAATACGGATCTTCCGGCGGAAAACGCCGCTTACGCTGCCCTGGCCCGGGCGATCTATCCGGAGATGGCCCCTTATCCCGATCTTGACAGTTCGGAGGAAGCGTGGACCGCCTGGCAGACGGGCGTCCGGACCCAGAAGGATCAGCCGGCGGGTTACGCGGACGGACTGGAGGCTTATCTTCGGGCCAGTCTGACGGAGTTCCTCTCCGATGCGGGAACGGACAACCGGGTCTGCGCTCCCCTGAACATCTATATGGCTCTGGCCATGCTGGCGGAGGTGACGGACGGGGAGAGCCGGGATCAGATCCTCTCCCTCCTGGGGGAGAAGGATACCGGCGCGCTCCGGACCCGGGTCAAGGCCCTTTGGAACGCCTTTTACCGGGATGACGGCGCCGTGACCAGCCTGCTGGCCGCCTCCCTCTGGCTCAGCGACCGGGTCGGCTACGTGCAGGAGACCATGGACGTGCTGGCACGGGACTACTACGCCTCCAGCTTCCGGGGGACCATGGGCTCCCCGGAGTACGACCAGGCCCTGCGGAACTGGCTGAACGAGCAGACCGGAGACCTTCTGAAGGACCAGACCTCCGGGCTCAGCATGGACGCCCGCACCGTTTTGGCCCTGGCGACCACCATCTATTTCAAGGCCGCCTGGAACGATAAGTTCTCCGAGGCGCAGACCGCGCCCCAGGCCTTCCATTCCGCCGCGGGGGAGCAGGAGTCGGACTTCCTCCACTCCTCCTTCATCGGCAGTTACTATTGGGGCGACGGTTTCTCCGCCGTGTCCCTCTCTCTGGAAAACGGCGGGGCCATGTGGTTCATCCTGCCGGACGAGGGCGTTTCCCCGGAGGAGCTGTTGGGCCGGGAGGAGGCCATGGGCTTTATCCTCAGCCGGGAGAAATACGACTGGGAACAGCAGAAACGGCTCACCGTCCATTTCGCCGCCCCCCGCTTCGACGTCTCCTCCGACCTGGACCTGGTGGACGGGCTGAAGGACCTGGGGGTGCGGAACGTGTTCGATTCCGCCGTTTCCGATTTCACTCCCCTGACCACGGACGTGGAGGATCCCATCTACGTGTCCCAGGCGAAGCACGCCGCCCGGGTGATGATCGACGAGGAGGGCTGCACCGGCGCCGCCTACACGGTATTCATGATGGCCTGCGGAGCCGCCATGCCTCCGGAGGAGAGCGTGGACTTCACGGCGGACCGCCCCTTCCTCTTCCTGGTCACCAACTTCGATGGTCTCCCCCTGTTCACGGGCATCGTGAACACCGTGGAGTAATCCTGATACAGAAAATCCCGGGACGCTGCATGGCAGCGCCCCGGGTCTTGAGGATGTCGACAAAGTATTGTCGACACCCTTCAAATCGAACCCACTTCGTTGGGCTCCGATTTGATAAGGATTACATCGCCGCTGCGCGCCTCGGGCGTGCACTTCGACACTTGCGGCGATAGCAGTGTTTTCGGCCAGAAATGAATTCCGCCCGAAAATGATTCTGTCTCTGTTCGCGGCTTGCGAGCCGCGAACTCTGCGAGGCTGTCAGAAGCTTTGTCTGCCGTCTGAAAACCCGGGGCGCAGCAGCGCCCCGGGTTTGTTTTCTCTGTTATTCGGTCTTATCCTCCGCGGCTGCCTCTTCCGCTTCCTCCGCGGCCGCTTCCTCCCCGGTCTCCTCCGTCTCCTCCGTTACCTCTTCGGAGGACTCCGCCCAGTGGTAGGGCCAGGGCACGTCCTCGTAGGCCAGCTTCCAGAAATGGTACTGTCCCTTCTTGGCCATCTCCAGCTCCGTATCGAAGATGTAGGGCACCCCGTCGAATTCGATCTCCACCCAGCCGTGGGGCCGGGGATTCCAGTTCACGCCGCCGCTGACGGCCGCCGCGTCGTAGCCCAGCTGACGGGCCAGGAGGCAGAAGACCGCGGCGTAGGAGTAACAGTTGCCCCTGCGGGTGCGGAGCATGGTGAGAGCCTCCTCCGCTTCCCAGCCCGTGAAGCCCCATTCATAGGACGCCGTGCGCCGGAGATAGGAAAAGCTCTTCGCGGTATAGTCGAAGGCGGCCCGGAGCAGTTCCTCCCGGTCCAGGGCCGGGTCGTACAGACCTTCGAGGATCTCCTTGATGAGGCCGTCCGTCTCCGCGTCCCCGCAGGTATAGCGGCCGTCGGGACCGAAATACAGGTTCCCTACCCGGGTATCCCGGAGGATGATCCCGTCCTCCCCGGCCCAGTAGACCTCGCCTCCCGAAAGGACGAGCCCGGGAGGATAGTGCAGGCGGCTGTCCTCCGCCGAGGTCCAGATCTCCCGTCCCTCCCGGTATCCGGCGGTGTGGTTGAGCACCGCCTCCATCAGGGTGTAATAGGCCCAGTGGTCGGGACTCAGATCCGTGAAGACGGGGATGACCGCCTGCTCCGTCAGCAGGGCCTCGTCCGCCTGGCGGCCCATCACCCGGTTCAGCACCGCCGCGGCCTGGGCCCGGGTCAGAGGATCCATGGGGCGGAACGTGCCGTCCTCAAAGCCGTTGATCCAGCCCCGGGCCGTGGCCTTCGCCACAGCCTCATACCAGGGGCTTGAGCGGGGCACGTCGGGATAGGTGCAGGTCCCCTCCTCCAGCTCCGGATAGAAGCGGGTGAGCATCAGGATGAACTGGCCCCGGCTCATGGCCGCGTCCGGCTGGAGGTTCCCGTCCCGCATAAGATCCAGGATGCCCCCGGCGGCCAGGAGGGACATGGCGTCGTAATACCACGCACCCTTTTCCACCCCGGGGATCTCCGCCCGGTCCGCGGGCCGGTACCGGAGAAGACCGTAATAGAGCTGGCAGCCCTCCGCCACGGTCAGGTACGCATCGGGCCGGACGGTCCCGTCCCCGTATCCCCGGATATAGGGGGCATGGGGCTCCGCCCCGGTGAGAAGGGTCAGAACCGGCGGGACGTCCGTCCCCTTTTCCGCTTCTTCCTCTCCCCCAGCGGCAAAAACGGCCGTACCGCACAGCAGCGCCAGACACAGGAGCAGGGCGATCAGACGTTTACTCCACATAGCTTACCGTCTCCTCCCCGTCTTCCCGGTAGGTATATACGGTGAATCCGTCATAGTACAGGTTCCCGTCCTCCCCGTCGCCCAGGCAGCTGGGGGCATAGTCCGAGCTCTGGGGCCGTCCGATGGCCTTGAACAGCTCCTCCACCGGCTCGTCGATATACCGCTCCGCGATGGCCTTGAGCTCCTCCGGGCTCATGGTGGGTTCCGGGGTGGGTTCCGGCGCAGGCGCCGGGGTAGGTTCCGGCGTGGGTGCGGGAGTGGGTTCCGGCGTCGGTTCCGGCGTGGGCGCCGGAGTCGGTTCCGGTGTCGGCTCCGCAGTGGGTTCGGCTGTGGGCTCCGCCGCTGCCTCGGG
>JAFZVM010000019.1 GCA_017617795.1 Oscillospiraceae bacterium | reverse complement strand
TTGAAATCCCTGGACCTGGACAAATACCGCCGAGAAGGGGTCAGCATCATTTTTCAGGCATTCTGCCTCTTGCCTCTGCTCACGGTGCGGGAAAACGTCTGTCTCCCCATGGAGATGCAGGGCATCCCGGAGAATCAAGCCCGGGTCAGGGCAGCGGAGGCCCTGGTGAAGGTGGGGATCGAGGAGAGCAAGCACAAGCGTTTCCCCTCCGCCCTCTCCGGTGGAGAACAGCAGCGGGTGGCAATCGCCCGGAGCCTGTGCAGCGGCGCTCCTGTTCTCCTGGCGGACGAACCCACGGGGAACCTGGACGGTGAGAACACCCGGATCGTCATGGAGATCCTCCGCCGCCTGGCCCACGAGGAAGGCCGCTGCGTCATCGTGGTCACCCACGACCCGGAGGTTGCCGATACCGCCGACCTGGTCCTGAGAATGAAGGATGGAGTCCTCACGGCGGCGTGAAAAAAACACCCGGAGCTGCGTTTCCTTGCCGTGTCCATAGATAGACGTTCCCGCCGGGCGGTATCCTCGCTCCGGCGGGAAATGAGACGTATTGATTCCGGTCAGCTCCAGGAAATGGAGAGCTGCCGTTTGTTCTCGGCACAATCCGTCAGGTATAGATTGATGAGAGTCTGATAGGGGATGCCGCTTTGCTTTGCCATCGATTTGAAATAGGCAACGGTATCTGCGTTAAGGTTGATGGTGATCTGCTGCTTAAGCTTCCCGGCATAGGGGTTTTTCCTCGGGTGGAGCTCGTTGATCTCGTATTCGTCCCTCACCGCTTAAACCTCCTTTCGATTCTCTGCATAGACTGCGGTTTCGTTTTTCGTCGCTTTTCGGGCAGAGATGATCCTGATGACCTCATCCGCTCCGCGATAACAATGGCTTACGATACATAGATTTTCGCGCTGAGAAAAACCAAGGATCAGAAACCGGTCTTCCTCTTCAGAATGATCCGGATCGTCAAATAGAATGGCGTATTCATCGAAAAATACCGTACGGGCTTCCTCAAAGGAAATTCCGTGCTTTTTCTTGTTTATCTCATTCTTGTTGGCGTCCCATTCAAATCGCATCCCAACATCACCATAATTATAATACAATTATACCATAAATATGTCAAGCAGAAACAGGATCAACGCATAACTTCTGCGTCATCGTGGTGACCCACGACCCGGAGGCAGCAGATTCCGCAGACCTGGTCCTGCGCACGAAGGACGGGTTTTTGATCACGGCGGCGTAAAAGAACCGGAGGCTGTTCAGATGAACAGCCTCCGACGCATTTTGGCGGGTATTCCGAAACAGGGTCCGAAGGGTTTATTCCGGCTTGCTCAGCACGTCGCCCAGCTGCATGGCGTAGGCCAGGGCGCGGCCGTAGCTGTTGCCGTTCAGCAGCAGGGGGTAGTCCACGGCGTACATGCCGCCCGCGGCGTTGCCCGTGGCGTAGAGGCCGGGGATGATGTTGCATTCCGGTCCCAGGACCTGCAGGTCGGTGGTCACCTGGGCGCCGCCGAACACGTCCAGCAGCTGGGGACCCCACTTCAGGGCGTAGAAGGGGCCCTTCTCGATGCTGGTGAGGAGCCTGGTCCGCTTGCCGAAGTCCACGTCGTCCCCGGAGGCGACGATCTCGTTGTACCGCTTGACGGTGGCGACCAGGTTCTCCGCCGGGACCTCGATCTTCTCCGCCAGCTCCTCCAGGGTGTCCGCCACGAAGGCGTTGCCCGTCTCCATGTAGCGCTTCATGGACATCTCCATCCGCTCCCGGTTGAAGGAGTCGCCCACCACGCTGAGGGGCATCATGCCCTGGCCGCCCAGCTCGCTGAAGCGGTCGGCCATCTCGTCCAGATACTTGCTGTCGAACACGCTGAAGGCGAAGTCTCCGCCGGGCTGCATGAGGACGCGGACGGATTTCGCCTGCATCCAGGTGTCCTCGTTCATAAACCGCTTGCCCAGCCGGTTCACGTGGAGGAAGAAGCCCTGGAAGCCGCAGCCGCCGAGGGCGTGGATGGTGGGAGCCCACTCCGGGTTATCCAGGGCGGCGCCTGCCCAGTAGAGCATCTTCTGGCCGTCGCCGGTGTTGCCGGGCCGGGGGAACTTGGAGGGAGCCCGGAGGCCGATGGGGCAGAAGGCCTCCATCATTTCCGGATCCTCGGAGGCGTCGCCCGTGGCCACCACAACGGCCCGGGACCCCTCATACCGGCGATACTTGCCGTCCTCGCACTTGGCGATGCAGCCCGTTACCCGTCCGGCGTCGTTCTTCTCCAGGTACAGGGCCTGGGTGCTGCGGAGCAGGGTGCCGCCCTTCTCCAGCAGCTCGGTCTGGAGGATCTCGCAGGCCAGCATGCCGCCGCCGAAGTTTTTATACTTGGTGCTGTCCCGCTTCTTGAAGATGTGGTGGGTGCCGGGATACTCGCTGAACATCAGGCCCTTGTACGCCTCGTAGACGCCCACCTCCAGGCAGTCTCCCGCCAGATCCAGCATCCAGTGGAAGCCCTCGGCGCTCCGGTTCAGGAAGAGCCAGAGCAGGTCCTCCTGCACCCGGCTGCCGCTCATTTTCAGCCAGTCCGCCGCCAGCTGCTTCTTGTCGATGACGATGCCCTTTTCCGCCATGACCCGGCTGTTCACCGCGGCGATCTGGCCCGCCAGGGCCCGCAGCTTCTCGTTCTTGTCCAGGCAGACGACCTTCAGCCCCTTGTCCACGCAGCGGGCGCCGGCGGCCAGGCCGCTGA
>JAFZVM010000123.1 GCA_017617795.1 Oscillospiraceae bacterium | reverse complement strand
TGCCCGCCATCCTGCGTTTGCAGGGGGAGATCCGGATGGGAGAAGCCGCGGAAGCGGCGCTGGAACCCGGCGCCTGCATGGCGGTCCCAACCGGCGGCGCTCTGCCGCCCGGCGCGGACGCCTGCGCCATGCTGGAATACGCGGAGGACTACGGGGACGGCACGGTGGGTATCCTGAAACCCGCCGCGCCCGGAGAAAACCTGATCCTCCGCGGCGACGACGCGCGGCCGGGAAACGCAGTCCTGCCCGCCGGTCGTCGGTTGACGCCCCAGGACGTAGGCGCTCTGGCGGCCCTGGGCGTCACGGAGGCCGCCGTATGCCGAAAGCCGCTGGTGGGCGTGATCTCCACAGGAGACGAGTTGGTGAGCGCTGCCGAAGCGCCGAAAGTCGGCCAGGTCCGGGATGTAAACGCGCCGGTGCTGGAGGCGATGCTGCGCTCCAGCGGGGCGCGGACGCGCTTCTTCGGGATCGTGAAGGATGACGAAGCCCTCCTGGGCGAAACCCTGGATCGGGCGCTCACAGACTGCGACGCGGTGCTGATCTCCGGGGGAAGCTCCGTGGGACAAAAGGACGCTGCCCGCGGGGTCATTGAAAGGCGGGGCGAAATGCTGTTTCACGGCGTTGCCATGAAGCCCGGAAAGCCTACCATGTTGGGCAGTGTTGCCGGAAAGGCCGTCTTCGGGCTGCCCGGACATCCGGCAGCCGCAGCCTTCGCTGCGCAGCTCTTCGTGCTGCCCCTGCTGGATATCCTCCTGGGCCGCGCTTCCGTCCGCTGCCCCATCCCCGCCGTGCTGAGCGAGCCGGTCAGCGCCAATCACGGCCGGGCACAGGTCATGGCAGTGACCCTTTCCCGCCGGGACGGAACCGTCTATGCCAGTCCGGTGCGGAGCAAATCCGGCCTCATTACCGCCCTCGCCGGCGCGGACGGCTGGTTCTGCATCCCCAGGGATCGGGAGGGCGTCCACGCCGGAGAGACCGTGGAGGTTCTTTTATTCGACATCTGACAAGAGGTGGATGAAATGGCGTTCCGTTATCTTACCAACACACCCCTGGAAGAGGCGCGGGAGAACTATGTGCGTGAGATGAAATCACGTTCCTTCGCCGCCCCGGCGGAGACGATCCCGGTGCAGTCAGCCTGCGGCCGCGTCACCGCCCGGGCCGTCTATGCGGCGATCTGCGCGCCTCATTACCCGGCCAGCGCCATGGACGGCATCGCCCTGGACGCGAGAAAGACCTTCGGCGCCGGGGAGACCACCCCCGTGACGCTGGCGGAGAGCGAATACACCGTCGTGGACACCGGCGACCCCATCCCGGAGGGCTGCGACGCCGTGGTAATGGTGGAGGACCTGGTGCCCTGGGAGGGCGGTGTCCGGATCTATGCCCCGTCTGCTCCCTGGCAGAACATCCGCCAGGTGGGAGAGGACATTTGCGCCGGGGAGATGATCCTGCCGTCCCATGCGGCGATCAGCCCCGCCGCCATCGGCGCCATGCTGGCGGCAGGGGTGCTGGAGGTCTCCGTACTTCGCCGTCCGGTGGTGGGCATCCTGCCCACCGGGGACGAGGTGGTGCCGCCCACGGAAAATCCCGGCCCAGGGGATGTGATCGAATTCAATTCCGCCATCTTTTCCGCCATGCTGGCACAGTGGGGCGCAGAAGCGCGCGCCTATCTCATCGTACCGGACGACAGGGAGCGCATCCGCGCTTCCCTGGCGGCGGCGGTGGAGGAATGCGACGTCGTCCTGCTCAACGCAGGCTCCTCCGCCGGACGGGAGGACCTTTCCGCCGAGGTCATCGGCGAAGTGGGAGAAGTACTGACCCACGGCGTCGCCATGAAGCCCGGAAAGCCTGCCATCCTGGGCTGCGTGGGCTCAAAACCCGTGCTGGGCGTGCCGGGCTACCCGGTATCCGGCATCCTGGTACTGACCGAGCTCCTGAAGCCGCTGCTGGACCTGTGGTATGCTTCCGCACCGGAAGCGCCAGTCCTTCAGGAGGCGACGCTGTCCAAGGCGCTGGTCTCCGGCCTGAAATACCGGGAGTTCGTGCGCGTCCGCCTCGGGCTGGTGGGCGGCAGGCTCATGGCCTCGCCCCTGAACCGGGGAAGCGGCGTGGTGTCCTCTTTCATGAAGGCGGACGGCATTCTGGAGGTGCCCCAGGGCACGGAGGGCTATGAAGCCGGTCAAAAGGTTTCCGTGCGCCTGCTGCGCCCCATGTCGGAGCTTTCACGGACGCTGGTGGCTGTGGGCAGCCACGATCCGCTGCTGGATGAAGCCGCCGATCTTCTGCATCTGGCCGATCCCGCACTGTTCATGAGTTCCACCCATGTGGGGTCCATGGGCGGCATCATGGCGGTTCGCCGGGGAGAGACCCATGTGGCCGGGGTGCATCTGCTGGACGAGGCCGACGGCAGCTATAACGTCTCCTACATTAGAAAGCACTTCCCCAAGGGCGGCGTCCGGCTGGTAGAATGCGTGGGCCGCACCCAAGGCCTGATGCTGGCACCGGGGAACCCGCTGGGCATCCGCGGGCTGGAAGATCTCTCCCGTCCGGGCCTCCGCTATGTGAACCGGCAAAAGGGCTCGGGCACCCGTATCCTCATCGACTATCTCTGCAAGCGCGGCGGCATTGATACCGCCGGCATCTACGGCTACGAGCGGGAGGAATTCACCCATACCTCCGTGGCGGCACAGATCGCCTCGGGCTCGGCCGACGCGGGCATGGGCATCTGGTCCGCCGCGAGGCTCTACGGGCTGGACTTTCTGCCCGTCTGTATGGAGCAGTATGACCTGCTGATCCCGGACGAGGCCTTTGATACGCCCATGGTGCAGCGGCTGCTGGAGGTCCTGAAGAGCGACGCCTTCCGGGCGCGCATGGAAGCGCTGGGCGGCTATCGGCTGGAGAAGCCCGGCAGCGTTCGGCAGCGCTTTTGAGCAAAAAGAACAGGGTCCGATCTCATCGTGACCCTGTTCCCTGAACTTTTTCGTGAAAACGATCAATCAGCCTGCTCTTCCGGATAGAGGGCCCGGATGACGCTTTCCATGCCGCCGTAGGATTCCAGAACGTCCTTCGGGATCATGGCAGTCTCGATGTCCCAGCCCAGCACCCGATAGAAGTTGTCGGCCATCATCTCCGTGTCCACCGTGACGCCGGCGTTGGGGCCTTCCGTCATGGGCGGCTTTCCCTCCATCCTCGGAGACAGAGTGGCATCCTTGCGCCGGAACCCCTCCCGAAGATTGAAGGCGTGCCGGATGGCAAAGAGACGCGCGCCCAGCTTGTCCACCTCTTCCTCCGTGTAGTGATATCCGCAAATCGCATCCAGGTAGTTGACGTACTGACGGGCCGGGTGGCCGAAGTCCGTCATCGTGCAGAAGCCGGCCGCGTTGATGATCTCCTGATCCACCACGCCCCGGACGTCCCGCTCCCCGGTGTTTGTATAGTTGAAACGTACCTCGGGAGGCTCGTTGCCGTAGTGGATGCTCAGCCCGCCCTTGACGTGGCGGCCGGGCGTGGGGTCGTATTTGTAGGTCCTGGCAAGGCCCGTGGACCAGCGGGAATCGTGCTGCGGCAGCTCAATGCCGCCGGCCTCCGCCAGGCAGTCGAAGCCTTTGCCGAAATGGCGGGCGGCATAGCGGGAGCCATTGAGCAGGATCTTTCCGATTCCCTCATAGAAGCACATCTTCTCCAGCATTGTCCGCATGGCCACCGGATCGCCGAATTTCAGGTCGACGCCGTCCAGCTCCTCCAAGGAGAATTCCCCGTGGGCATAGGCGTCCGCCAGCCAGGCGATGGTAGCGCCTGCGGAGATGGTATCCAGCCCGTACTCGTTGCAGAGCCAGTTGCACTCGTTGAGGATCACGGGATCGCTGCAGAGCATGATAGAGCCGAACATCCCCATGGTCTCATACTCCGGTCTGCCGGTCTCCGAGAGATCGTATTTCTCGCTGTTCACGCTGTAGATCGCACCGCAGCCCACCGGACAGGCGTTGCATGCGAATTTCTTCTTTCGATAGAGCTTATCCATCACCTGGGAGGTCAAAGCGGAAAGCTGCTCCTCCGTCAGCTCGGCGGCGGTTCCCCGCCAGTTGCGGACGCTGCCGTCCCCACTGATCACGCTGGAATCGTAGCTGCCCCCGGTCCCGTAATGGGTAAACAGGTCGAACACCGGCTGGACGGGACCGTGCATCCATTCGTTGGTGTCCTTGTTTACCTGCACGACCTTGGCCTTGTCCGCGACCTCGGTGGCGATACTGCCCCTGACCACCAGGGCCTTGAGCTTTTTCGAACCCATGACCGCGCCGGACCCGCCGCGCCCGGCGGCCCGGTGGGTGTCGTTCATGATGGCGGCCATATAGCTCAGGTGTTCTCCGCCGGGGCCGATCAGGGCGATGCCAGCCTTTGGATCACCCACTTCCTCCCAAATCGCTTTTTCCGTCGGCGTGGTGGTCAGACCCCAGAGGTGGGAAGCGTCGCGGATCTCCGCCCGGCCGTCCTCCACGTAAATATACACCGGAGTCTCGGCAATCCCGCTGACAAACACGCCGTCAAAGCCGGCTTTTTTCAGCCGCGCGCCGAAATTGCCGCCGGAGCTGGAATCGTTCCATCCGTCCGTGACCGGGCTTTTTGATACGACTGTGTAGCGCCCACCCAAGAACGCGGCATTCCCGTTGGCAGGGCCCGTCACAAAGCCGATCATGCTCTCCGGCGCAAAAACGTCCGTGTGGGCGGGCATTCTGTCAAACAGTATCTTTGCGCCGAGAGCAGGACCGCCGATAAAGTTCCTGGCGTCCGCTTCCGACAGCTTCTCGACCCGGCAGGTCCTGTCCGTCAGATCGACAAACAGGAGCTTTCCCGCATAACCGTACATACCGATCATCTTTCCTTTCTACCTAGAAGCTCCGAATCCGGAGGCATATTATTCTCTGTCGACTATACTAGCAAGCGCCGCCGGAGCTGTCAACGTCGCGACGATTGCTTTTAACTATGATGCCCGGTTGGTATGTACGCGAAATGTCGTTTGCCAAACACATTGATGTAGATCCTGCGCACGGGACTTTTGAACTGCCTTGGCTGTCACAGGATAAAAAGCGAAATCATAGCCGCAGGCTATCACAGGGAGGAGCCGAACACATGACTGTGAATATGAGATTCGTCTGTCGGGAGATCGTCGGACCGGCGCGTGCCGGCGATTATTCGCTGGAGGACGGGGAAACGGTGGGGCAGCTGATGGCCGTCGCCGCCGCCGAAAACGGGACGTTTATCGAGAATTATGCGGACCATGTGGTTTATCTGGTCAACAACAAGCCTGCCACGGCGCAGCTGACGCTGCATGAGGGCGATCATGTGATCGTGCTCAGAAAGGCCCACGGAGGGTGACGGAATGATGATTCCTGAGAGATACGACCGAAACAGAAGCTCTCTGTCCGAAGCGCAGCAGCGGAAGCTGGCGGCTTCCTCCGTCTTGGTCCTGGGCTGCGGCGGCGTCGGAGGCTATGTGATCGAATATCTGGCGCGCATCGGCGTGGGCCACATCACCGCCGCGGACGGGGACGTATTCCAACCCTCCAATCTGAACCGTCAGCTTCTCAGCACGGAGACCAACCTGGGGGAAAACAAGGCCGCCGCAGGAAAGGCGCGGGTGCGGGCGATCAACAGCACGGTGGATTACAAGGCCTTCGAACGCATGGTGACGGAAGAGAATGCTGAGGATTTGATGCGGGGCAAGAATGCAGTGGTGGACTGTCTGGACAGCCCCCGGGCAAAGCTGATATGCGCCAGGGCTGCGCAGGCGGCGGGCGTGCCCTTCGTTCACGGAGCCATCGCTGGCTGGAGCGTCCGCGTCCATACCGTGCTTCCCGGAGACGGGACGATGGAATGGCTTTGCGCCTCCAGTGGCGGCGTGGAGGCGCTTACGGGGAACCTGCCGTTCACGGCAGCGGCCTGCGCCGCTCTGGTGGCAGCAGAGGCGGTGAAGCTCCTGCTGGGGATCGGTGAACACAGCGCCGGCAGGCTGATCGAAGCGGACCTGCTGACCATGCGCTTTGACGAGATCGAGCTCCGATGAAGGGCGGCCTTCCATCGGATCACAGAACGTAGGGGGGCGTTTCCGTTATGGAACTGACGCAGCTGAAATACTTTCTGGAGGCGGCAAATACGGAGAACATGTCCCAGGCGGCAAGAAATCTGCACATCACCCAGCCGTCCCTTTCCAAAGCGATCTCCAGACTGGAGGAGGAGCTGGGAACTCGTCTTTTCCTCCGGGAAGGCCGACAGATCCATCTGAGCGATGAGGGAAAGGCTTTCCTGGAAGAAGTCCGTCCGGCGGTGTCGAAGCTGCAGGCGGCGGCACGGCGATTTTCAGGTTCTGGGAGCGGGCAGAAGACGAACCTGACCGTGGGCATATGGGGAAACAGCGATGCGCTGACCGGCTGCCTGCAGACCTTTCTGCGGGAGAGGAGCGACGTGTCAATCACGGTGAAGAGCCATATCGAAAATATCGTCCGACTTGATATCCGGGATTATGACCTGCTCCTCTACGCCAGTGACAGTGAGTATTTCCGAAAATACAAGGGCACGGAGATTCTCCGGGAAGAATACCTGCTTGCCGTTCCGCTGTCCATGGCGGCAGTCGGCGCTGCCTCCGTGAGCCTGCAGGAGCTGTCGGCGCTGCCCTTGATCGCGTCCGAATCCGCGGACGAGCTCGAACGCCTGCTATTGGGGGCGGAGCTGCCGATGAACCGCGTCGCCGTCGCCGACGATCCGGTAGTGCGGAAAAACCTGGTCAGCGCCGGGGTGGGCGTGTGCCTGGTGGCGCAGAGCGAAAGCGGGATATTTCGGAATGCAGGCATCGTGATGAAAAGAATCAGCGGCGTCGATCTATATCGGTCGCTGAGCATCTGCTTTAAGAGAGAAAAGCTCCTCAGTGACACGGGAAGAGAATTCATGCGCTTCGTATGCGATTATTTCAGATAACGAAACCGTTCAATTCAACAAAAGGCTGTATTTCTCTGCATTATCCTTGACAAAGAATAATATGGCAACTATACTTGCCTTTGTCCATTTATCAGTGTAAATCGGAAGACTGGGTAGAGGAAGGGAACAATTCTTGGAACAATATCGGGAACAGGGCGGGAAGAAACAGGACAAAACGATACAAAGCGGGATGTGTTTTCCGTGGTATTGTACAAATTGAAGTACAGGAAGTTGTGCAATGGGACGGAATAACACCGGCCGGAAAATCAAATAGACTGTTGGTAAGGATGAGGTCCCCGGTCCGAATCCGGGCAGCAGCTCCAGAATTGTTCCTGAAACTACTTTTCATGGTGGTTTCAGGAACTTTTTTGTTATTGTCCTTCAGCGATTTGAAGTAAAGTCGGGCAATTTGGGAACATTTTGGGTACAGCCTGGGAACAAGCAGCAGTTCCCTCTATGTTCTTTCTGTTCACAACAGCTCATTTTCGCATTGCCAAGAGCAGCTTCAGAACTTCCGGATTCTCGCGGAGCAGCGTCAGTGCAGCGTCTTCGTCCGGCGTCGTCTGCGGTGTGCGGTGCCCCCCGAAGTATGCTTCTTCCATCAGGCCGGCAAGACGCCTACGGTCCAGATCGCGAATTTTTGAATACTGCTCTGTCACCATTCTTGGCGAAGCATGTCCGGTGTCGCCCTGTACTGCCTTGATATCGCCGCCGCTCAGTTGAAGTTTGTCCGTTGTACTGAGTGCCCGAAACGAATGAAAGACTACGTCACCAAACCCGTTGTCACTGATAAACTTTTTCAGCCGCTGGTCAATACGCCCGAAACCGTCAGCTTATAGCAATAAGTTTTGATTAGTTCCTTGTCACTGTTAAGCCAACGATTTCGGGGCTTTTTGTATGATTTTGGGAACTTCTTGGTGCATTTCCAGAACTGACTGGCAGAAATCCGCAGTTTAAGGCGTCTTCACTGGTATGTCCGGATGACGCTCTCCGCGATCTCACGCTTGCTCGTGCGCTGCTCCATAGCCTGGCGGGTGATGTAGCGGTGGGCGTCCGTCTCGGTCATGTGCAGGCACTCGATCAGCAGCCATTTGGCTCGGTTCACCAGGCGCAGCTCCTCGATCTTCTCCTCCACCGTGGCCTGTCGCTGCCGTTTGCCCCGCAACCGTTCCCGCATGGCGCAGAGGAAGCGCAGGCTCTGGACCACCGTTTGCTGGCTGGCGGGCTTGGCCAGCGTCACCACCCCCGCCGTCAGGACCCGCTCGCAGGTCTCGTCGTAAAGCTCGCTGCGCACCAGCAGCAGCACCCCCGCGTCGCTGTCCTCGCAGACCTCCATGGCAAAATCCGCGCCCATCTCATCCGGCAGGGGGGCGTTGACAAGGATAAGGTCAAAGGAGGCGCTCACCAGCTTTCTCCGGGCTTCCGCCACGCTCTTTGCTTGGTTCACGGGCCAGAAATCCGTGGGTGGAAGCAGGGACTGCGCCGAGGTATTGAATTTTTCCGACGCGGAGACCAGCAGGACGCTGTAGGTATTGCTCTGAAAGACCATGGCGCTTCCCTCCCTTCCGAAAGACTTCCGCCCTTTGTTCAGCGCTTCGCCGGATCGAAGGCGTTCAGGATCATCTCCGGCATGTGGGAGCGGATGAAATCGCTGCTTCTCGCCGCCTTCGCCGCCTCCTCCAGAGAGACGGGCAGCCGCCGGAAGCCTTTCAGGGCCTCCTGATCGGCGCTGAGCAGGTCCAGCCGGGCGGGCTCCGGCAGCGCCAGGCCCTGCTCCAGCCCGTCCAGGGCGGCATGGATCAGTAGGGCAAAGACCAGATAGGGGTTGGCGGCGGAGTCGGGACTGCGGAGCTCCACCCTCCGGTACTGACCAGCCGCTGCGGGGATGCGCAGCAGCTGGCTGCGGTTTTCCTCCGCCCAGGAGATATAGAGGGGGGCTTTGTCCCGGCCCAGGCGGGCATAGGAATCCCGAGCGGGATTCAGGAACAGGGTCATATCCCGGATCCTGTCCAGCAGCCCGGGTACAAGCAGCAGGGGCGAAAGGTCCTCTCCGTTCCTGGAGGCGGAAAGATTGATGTGCATCCCGTTTCCGTCCTTGTCCGGCAGAGGCCGGGCGGAGAAATCCGCATACAGTCCGTTCTGGGCGGCGATGGTCTTCACCACGCTGCGGAAGATCACCGCGTTGTCCGCCGCAGTCACCGCTTCGGCATAACGGAAGTCGATCTCGTTCTGCCCCGGGCCGCTCTCATGGTGGGAGCTCTCCGGCAGGATGCCCATGCGCTCCAGGGTGAGGCAGATATCCCGGCGGACGTTCTCCCCCTTGTCGTCGGGGGCCACGTCCATATACCCCGCCATGTCGAAGGGCTCCTTGGTGGGGTTGCCCTGCTCGTCCAGCTTGAAGAGGTAGAATTCCATCTCCGTACCGAAGCGGAAGGAATAGCCCTTCTCCGCCGCCGCGGCTACTGCGGAGCGCAGCAGCCGTCGGGCATCCGCCTCAAAGGGCTGCCCGTCGGGATGCACGATGTCGCAGAACATGTGGGCCACCCGCCCGTGCTGAGGCCGCCAGGGCAGTTCCTTCAGGGTCGCGGCATCCGGCTTCAGGAAGAGGTCGGAGCGTTCCCCCATGCGGAAGCCGGGCACGGCGGAGGCGTCGAAGGCGATGCCGCTTTCAAAAGCCCGGGGCAGCTCGCCGGGCATGATGGCCGCGTTGCGCTGCCTGCCGTATACGTCGCAGAAGGCCATGCGGATGAACTTCACATCCTCCTCCTGCACATATTCCATCACTTCGTCCGGTGTATAATTCATGGCGTATCGCTCCTTTTTGGTTCATGTTCAGCATTTTAGCGTAATAGTGCGCAGAGCGCAAGAACTTTCTGCTTTTTTGCATTGACTTTTTTGGCCGGGAGGCATAGAATACCTCCGTTGAGAGACAAGGGCGTCTCCCTTTGGGGAGGTGCCCTCGTCTTTTTGCGTTTTGTTTTATGGAGGGTCAGGGAAATGAGCAAGTTTATCTTTGTCACGGGGGGCGTGGTCTCCGGGCTGGGAAAGGGCATCACCGCGGCCTCCCTGGGGCGGCTGCTGAAGGCCCGGGGGCTGAAGGTGGCCGCCCAGAAGCTGGACCCCTACATCAACGTGGATCCCGGCACCATGAGCCCCTATCAGCATGGGGAGGTCTACGTCACCGAGGACGGAGCCGAGACGGACCTGGACCTGGGGCACTACGAGCGCTTCATCGACGAGGACCTGAACAAGTACTCCAACCTGACGACCGGCAAGGTCTTCTCCAACGTGCTGCACAAGGAACGCCAGGGCGGATACCTGGGATCTACGGTGCA
>JAFZVM010000122.1 GCA_017617795.1 Oscillospiraceae bacterium | reverse complement strand
TGGAAGCTCAACGAGCTGGGCGGCAAGCACGGCATCGGCATCATCGACATCGTGGAGAACCGGCTGGTGGGTATGAAGTGCCGCGGCGTGTACGAGACCCCCGGCGGCACCATCCTCTATAAAGCCCACGAGGTGCTGGAGACATTGTGCCTGGATAAGCTCACCCTGCACAAGAAGCAGGAGCTGAGCATCACCTACGGCGAGCTGGTGTACAACGGCCAGTGGTTCAGCCCCCTGCGGGAGGCGCTGGCCGCCTTCGTCACCAAGACCCAGGAACGGGTCACGGGCAAGGTCCGGCTGAAGCTCTACAAGGGCAACATCATCAACGCCGGGGTCTGGAGCCCCAACACCCTGTATTCCGAAGAGATCGCCACCTTCGGCGAATCCGATTACCGGCAGTCCGACGCGGACGGCTTCATCCGGCTCTACGGTCTTCCCACCCGGATCCAGGCCGTGGTGGACGGGAAAAAGGCCTGATGGCACGGCTTTGGGAGGGCCGGGCAGGCAGCCCCACAGATGCGGCGGCGGACGACTTCAACGCCTCCATCCGGGTGGACAGCCGCATGTACCGGCAGGATATCCGGGGCAGCATGGCCCATGCCGCCATGCTGGGCGCCCAGGGGATCGTTCCGCCTGAGGCGGTGGAGGAGATCCTGGCCGGTCTGGAGGAGATCCTGAAGGAGCTGGATTCCGGCGCGCTGACCGTCGATCCGGAGGCGGAGGATATCCACAGCTTTGTGGAAGCGGAGCTCACCAAGCGGAAGGGCGACGCGGGGCGGATGCTCCATACCGCCCGCAGCCGGAACGACCAGGTGGCGGTGGACACCCGCCTGTATCTCCGCAGCCGGGTCTCGGAGACCCGGGGAAAGGTACGCGCCGTGATCTCCGCTCTCATGGCCCAGGCGGAGGCCAACCGCGGCACCGTCATGCCCGGATATACCCATCTCCAGCGGGCTCAGCCCATCACCTTCGGGCATCAGCTCCTGGCCTATGCCTGGATGCTGCTGCGGGACCTGGGGCGGCTGAAGGACGCCGCCGCCCGGATGGACAGCCAGAATCCCCTGGGGGCCTGCGCCCTGGCGGGCACCAGCCATCCCATCGACCGGGAGATGACCGCCCGGGAGCTGGGCTTCACCGGCGTGAGCCTGAACAGCCTGGACGCGGTGTCGGACCGGGATTTCATCCTGGAGCTGGCCTCTTCCCTCGCCATCCTCATGACCCATCTGTCCCGGCTCTCGGAAGAGCTGATCCTCTGGTCCAGCTGGGAATTCAAGTTCATCGAGCTCTCCGACGCCTGGACCACCGGCTCCTCCATCATGCCCCAGAAGAAGAACCCGGATATGGCGGAGCTGATCCGGGGCAAGACCGGCCGGGTATACGGCGACCTGATGGGCCTGCTCACGGTGATGAAGGGTCTCCCCCTGGCCTACAACAAGGATATGCAGGAGGACAAGGAAGCCATTTTCGACGCCTTCGATACGGCAGACGCCTGTCTGGGCGTTCTCGCCCCCATGCTGGAGAGCATGAAGGTGAATGGGGACAATATGCGCCGCGCCGCCGCCATGGGCTTCATCAACGCCACGGACCTGGCGGACTGGCTGGTGGAGAAGAAGGGCGTCCCCTTCCGAACCGCCTATAAGCTGGTGGGCCAGCTGGTGGGAAAGTGCGTCAAGGAAGGGGTCACCCTGGAGGAGCTTCCCCTGGAGGCCTATCGGGAGGCCAGCCCGGTGTTCGACGCCGATCTCTACAATGCCCTGGATCTGGACGCCTGCGTCCTGCGCCGCTCCTCCCTGGGGGGCACCGCTCCGGAACAGGTGGACAGGCAGCTGGAAGCCCTCAGATCCCGGCTGGAAACCGATTGAATTAACTCAGTATATCAATGCCCCTGCAGCCTTGCGCTGCAGGGGCATTTTTCATAGTCATGGGTCGATTCAATCGGCTTCTCCGTATTCTCCGTATTCGCAGCCCACGTGTGTCGCCGTCACTTCGTCCACCAGCTCCGGCCGGCCGTTCTTTTTGTCGTACAGCCGGACGGTCCCCCAGCCGTTTCCGCCGTTCCACAGGCGGTTGTGGCGCTTCCTTCCGTCCGGGGATTCATAATTGACCAGCAGCATATCCGCCTTGCGGCAGAAGATCTCCGTTTCCATCACGGCGCTCACGTTCTCCTGCCGCACGTGCCAGACCGCCAGATCCTCCCGTTCCTCGAAGGAGAACTCCGTTTTCACCCGCAGCCACGGCTTGGAGAAATTGAAATCATATTCCCGGCCTTCATACCAGAATACGCCCAGCAGGCGGCGATCCAGCGGTACGAAATAGATCTTCGGCCTGCCTCCCCCGATATCGAAAACGCTGTCGGAAAGCAGCTCTCCCGTTTTCCCGCTGACCAGGCAGTTGGAGGAAAGCCACACCCAGGGGGAGGTGAAATCCCGGCCCCAGTTCTTGTCCGCATAGCCGTAACACTTTTCCGGGGTCACCAGATAGCGTCTGCCGTTGAAAACGACCTCGCCGCGGAAGGCGCTTTTCATCCCCTCGGCATGCCAGTACATGGCGAAGGCCTCCGCGTCCCGCAGGAGTTTTCCGGCCCCGTAACCCACGTTGAAGGCGATCTGCTTGTCCACGGTCAGATCCCAGGCGATCGTCCCCCCATCGCACATCCATTCCGGATGCGCCGCGGCCTCCTTCTGCCCCACGGAAACGCTGCCCCTCAGCGCCGTCTCACTGGCCAGGCAGTCCCCCGCCTCGACCCGATAGGGCGCTTTTCCATGCAGGCTCACGTCCTTCCAGGCAAAGAACCGGTGCAGCTGGCAATGATCCTCTCCCCAGGTACCCGCCTTGACCATCAGATACGAGGGGCGTTTCCCCTGCCGCCGGTTTTCCGGAAGCTGGCCCAGCACCGGCTTCTCCTCCGCCAGAGCGGGATTGCAGAGAAAGAATTCAATGAAAAAGGGCTTGTCTTCCCCGGTCTCCGCGTCCTGCGCCGTGAAGGAATGCCACCACCAGTCATAGCCCCGGCGGGCCAGAGGGCCCCGCAGCATACAGGCGTCCCGGGTGATGTCGTGTCGGTTGAACACTTTTATTTTCCGTACCGCTCCGCGAAGAAGAGGTAGCAGGAGGAAGCCCAGGAGGACCAGAAGAGCTGCTTCTCCCCAAAGGCCACCAGGCCCCGTTCCCCTTCCCCGGTGAAGGCGTTGTGGATATGGAACATGCCGTTGTCCCGCAGGGTGCGGGCATACCGGAGGCCCATCTCCTTGGCCAGGTCCTTCCTTCCCGCAGCCTCCAGGGCCAGGCAGAAGATGAGCTGGGCGGGCACGATGATGCTGCCGCCGGTGAAGCCATGGTGGAAATAGGGGCTGTCCACGCTCTCGGAGGCGAAGCCGTAATCCGTGACGAACCCGTTCTTCCAGATGAAGTCCACGGTCTTGTCCAGGATCTCCCTGGGCAGCCGATCTCCCAGGATCAGCGCGCCGAACATGGGCAGACTCAGGGAGTCCGCCTTCTTCCCCGTCCGGGGATTCACAGCTACCCAGCGCTCCCCGGTCCAGAACATATCGATGATCTGCTGGGTGAGCTTATCCGCCCAGGCGGTCCACACCAGGCAGTCCTCCTCCGGCACGCCGATCTCCCGGCCCAGGCGGGCCAGGGCGTCCATGAGCCGGACCGTATAGGCGTTCATATCCGGGCAGGCCAGCGGGAAGCCCACGTAGAAGTAGGAGGCGTCCTCCCACCCGGTCTCCACGGGTCCCTGGTTCTCCCAGACCCCGTCCTTATCCAGATCCCGGAAGTTGAAGAAGAACTCCACCCACCGGACCATATGGTCGTACAGGTCCTTTTTCTCCGCCTTGGTGATCTTACTCAGGTCGCAGTGATCCATGAGCCAGTCCAGCGCCACCCCCTGGAAGGGAGGCTTCATGCCCATGCCGGTGGTGGGGCGATAGGTGATGGAGTCCTTGATGCGGCCGTTGGCATCCTGGTAATCAAAGCTGGAGCGGAGGATGTTCCAGGCCAGCTTCGGGTCCCGGCTGAGGAAGATGGCCTGCATGGCCTGCTGCCAGCCGAAGGCGCTCTCAAAGATGATGCGCATCATGTTCACCATGGTGTGCTGGTAGGCGTTTTCCCCGTCCGGATCCTGCATCAGGCTCCAGGTGTTCCACAGAGCCTGGCGGCGCATGGGCTCAAACTCCGCCGGAAGGCTGGGACACACCGCCTTGCAGAAGGTATCGAACTCCTTCTGCACCGCCTTCACCGCGGCGGCATACTTGGGATAATCCTTCATCGGCCGGGCCTTCGGGTCGATGCTGAATTCCTCGATGGCGAAGGAGATCACGCCCTTCCCATCCGGGCTCAGGAGCAGAGCGCCGCCGGGGAGCATGGTGACGGTCCCCTTGAAGGGGATCACCAGCCCGGTGTTCTCTCCGAAGGGGAAGCGCCAGGTCCCGTCCCCCAGCTCCAGCGCGCCGGCGCCGAAAGCGCCGCGCTGGGGAGTCAGGCGCAGGCTCAGGCCGTCCTTGCCCTCCCCCAGGATCAGCTTCCGCTCCCCGATGCAGAAACGGACGCTGCCCTTCTTGCTCTCCAGGATCACCTCGGCCTCGGTGGTGGAGATCACCGTGGGCAGCTTCTGCCCGCCCGCCAGCAGCTCCAGGGCCACCTGGCGGCAGCCGTTCTGGGCTCCCAGGTTCATCATGGCGGAGCCGCCGCCCCGGCAGGACATGAGATACAGGGTATTCTTGCCGAACTGACTGGCCCCGTTATTGGCGTTGGCAAAGGCCATGTCGCTCCCGCGCCGGGAGAAGGGAGCGCTCAGTGGATCCACAAAACACTTGCTTTCCAGCATATTCTTGACACTCCTTTATATTATTTGTTTGTTTTCATCGTTTTGGTCTGATCCGGCTTTTGAGGTGTTCGTCGTGCAGCAGCTCCTTGCTGTCCCGCCCTTTGGATTCATACCAGGTGAAGCAGGCCAGGGCTGCCGTGAGCACATAATAGACGCCGGCGCAGGCAATGAAGCTGCCGCCGCCGCTCTGATACAGGGCCAGCAGGCACTCCCCCGCCAGCCGCACGGCAAACACCAGGGGCAGGAAACGGATATTTGCCGGCTTGAGGCCCCCCTCCATGCTGTACCACAGGAGACGGGCGGCGCAGACGGAGAGGACCAGCAGGCAGAGATAGTCCACGGCGCTGAGCCAATACATCCGCGGCGCAGACTCCGCCAACAGCCGCAGCTGGGCTTCCAGCGCCGGAGCATCCTCCGCTCCCACGCCTTCCAGCACGACCTCCAGCCCGTCCCGATTCACGCTCAGAGCGTTCAGCAGGCGGAAAAGGGCGTTGAAAGCGCCCAGGTAAAGCAGATCGAAGAGCCGATATCCCAGGCCGAAGCCGATGGGCACCCGTACGGTGCGGCGGGCCTCCGGCCTGCCCCGTCGGAGGAACCAAAGGCTGAACCAGCAGCCGCCTACCTCCACCAGGGCAATGACCAGCCCGCGGAGCAGGGCATAGCTCCAGGGGCCCATTTCCTCCCTCCGGCTGTCCGGCGCCAGAAATCCCAGGAAAAACCCCGTGATCAGATAACCGAAAAGGAAAAACGCGGCCAGCCCGCCCAGCATGCCGGTATGATCCAGCTTGCGCCGGTACACGAACCAGACGTAATACAGCGCGGGAGCCAGCATGCAGAAGCAGAACAGAAAGCTCAGCGCGGTGATCAGCGGTTCGGGAAAAACCAGGGTCTGTGCATTTGCCAAGGGAATACCTCCCATTTGCAACCGCGGGCGGCCGTCAGGCCGCCCGCAGAATGAAGTTTATCGTACTTGGGTCAGCGGAAGATCCGCAGAATATCGCCGAAGTCCTTGTCCTCATCGGAAGCGGAGGCAGGCTTCTCCGGCGCGGGGGCGGGAGCTTTCTCCTCCCCCTTCTTCACTCCGGCCTGGGGACCATCCTCAAAGCAGGTGGCGATGATGACCACCCGGATCTCGTCCTCCATGGTCTCGTCGAAGGCGGCGCCGAAGATGATGTTGGCGTCGGGATGGGCAGCCTCCTGCACCAGGCCGGCGGCCTTTTCCACTTCTTCCAGCGCCATATCCATGGAACCGATGATGCTTACCAAGACGCCCTTGGCCCCATCGATGCTGGTTTCCATCAGGGGGCTGGTGACGGCCATCTTCGCCGCCTCTTCCGCCTTGTTTTTCCCGCTGGCGTGACCCACGCCCATATGGGCATAACCGGCGTCCTTCATGATGGTGGTCACGTCGGCAAAGTCCAGGTTGATGAAGCCGGTGTTCTTGATCAGGTCGGAAATGCTGGTAACGGCCTGATGCAGGACTTCATCCGCCACGCGGAAGGCGTTGAACATGGTGATCTTCTGCTCGGATACGTACTTCAGCCGTTCATTGGGGATGACCAGCAGGGAGTCCACCTTTCCCAGGAGCTCCTGGATGCCCGCATCCGCCTGGGCGGCTTTGCGCTTGCCCTCAAAGGCGAAGGGCCGGGTGACTACGCCCACGGTGAGGATGCCGGATTCCTTGGCCAGATCCGCCACCACAGGGGCCGCGCCGGTACCGGTGCCGCCGCCCATGCCCGCGGTGATGAAGGCCATATCCGCATCTTCGAACATCTTGGCCAGGTTATTGCGGCTCTCCTCGGCGGACTTCTTGCCCACCTCCGGATCAGAACCCGCGCCCTGCCCATGAGTCAGCTTTTCTCCGATCTGGACCTTCTGGTCCGCCTTGGAGATGGCAAGCACCTGCTTGTCCGTATTGACTGCAATGAATTCCACACCGGTTGTACCGGCCTCCACCATGTGGTTGACCACATTGTTGCCGGCGCCGCCGACGCCGATCACCTTTATATTCACGACATTGTCGGGACCGGTTTCCAGATCATAAGGCATGGCGCAATCCTCCTTCATATACTCTTGGTTACACAATTTTATAGCAAAGCTCGTCACAGGTCAATACCAATTTGGAAAAAAACTCACTCCCTTCGGCGCGCAAACACGGGATCCTGCCCCCTGGCGGAGACAAGCCCACGATATTGATTGTATCCTGCATTTACACCACAACAGGTAGTTGAATTCAGAAAATTGCCATGCTATACTTCAGTCAGGATCCCAAATCAATAATCAGAAAGGAAGGTAATTCTCATGAAGCGCATCTGTCTGCTCCTCCTCTCTCTTCTCCTGCTTCTGAGCCTCTTCGCCGGCTGCGGAGGCAATCAGGGCGGGACGCCGGCAACCCAGACGCAGGCTCCCGCTACCCAGGCCCCCGCTACCCAGGCCCCCGCAACAAAAGCGCCGGCGACCCAAGCTCCCGCAACGCAGGCGCCTTCCGAAGAAACAGAAAGCACCGCTGCTCCCGAGGCGACGGCAGAACCCTCCCCCTACAATTTCGCTGCCGGAAAGTACGCCAAAAACGCGGACGGCTATCCCGCCGAGCGCTACGTGTACGAGCTTCCCCTCTGCACCACGGATGAGATCCTGACCGACTGGTGCACCTGCTATTCCCCGGAGCTGATCCCCGCCGAGGGCTGGGGCTCCATGGACACCTGGGCCGGCGTGAGGACCATGACCGGCGTGCACATCGAGTACGACCTGGTCTCCTGGCAGAACCGCTCCGAGAACTTTGCCGTCCTCCTGGCCTCCGACGACCTGGACGATATCATGCAGGGCGCGTCCTTCTATTATTCCGGCTCTCTGCTGGACGCCATTGACGACGGCTACTTCACCAATCTGTACGATTACCGGGATTATATGCCCTGCTACCTCTATGAGTGCTACGAGGCCGCCAAGACCTACTCCGACGTCCTGCCGTATATCTATCTGGACGACACCCACATGGCCTGTATGTACGGCCGCTATGACGAGGTCACTCCCCAGATGGGCTTCTATGTCCGGCAGGACTGGCTGGATGCTCTGGGCCTGGGCAAGGCTGAGGACATCAAGACCTACAACCAGATCACCGATATCTGCAAGGCCTTCCAGGTCGCCCATCCGGAATGCTGGCCCATGTATATGTTCAGCACCATCCAGATCGACAACTACATGCTCATGGGCTACAACACCTATATGACCTCCGGCAGCCTTTCCAACAAGCGCGTCGTGGACGGCAAGGTGCAGTTCTGCGGCAGCACCGACGACGACGGCGAAGCCATGAAGCTGATCTATTCCTGGTACAGTGCGGGCTTCATCGATCCCAACTACGGATCCCACAGCTCCACCTTCGACGGCGGCGGTTACGTTGCCAACGACACCGCCGGCTTCTTCCCCAACGTGGCCTCCACCATCGCCACCGTGGAATCCAGCATGAACGACCCCAACGCCCGCTGGGAGCCCATGCCGATGCCCCTGCTCACCGAAGACCAGATGGTGCATTACGGACCCAGTTCCACCGGCTTCACCTACGGCAGCGTAGTGGTCTCCGCCAACTGCGAGAATATCCCCCTCGCCGTCACCTGGCTGGACTGGTGGTTCAGCGACGAAGGCTCCACCTTCACCAGCTGGGGACCGGAAGGTCTCCTCTGGGAGTATGACGAAAACGGCGAGCGGAAGCTGACCGACTTCATCCTGCACCATGAGTACGACTCCGCCGTGGCCATGTGCGTGTACGCCAGCAGCCACCTCACCGAGTTCTGCCTGCTCCAGTCCCGGCGCTACTACGCCTTCGACGGCGGCGAGCGCATCACCCGGGCCTTTGACATCTGGACCCTTCCCAACTGCGATTATTCCTACAACTACCCCGCCTCCATCAAGCTGGACAGCGAAGCCAGGACCCAGGCGGCTGCCCTGATGTCCGACCTGAACACCTTCTACGCCGAAAACGTGATTCTGTTTGTGGACGGCTCCACCCCTCTGGATCAGTGGGACACCTTCCAGGAGAATCTGGAGCAGTTCAACCTTGCGGACGTGTGCGCCCTGTGGCAGGACGCCTATAACTTATACAAGGCCAAGAACGGCTGATTTGGCCAGAGGCGAAGACTCCGGCGGTCATCCCTAACCCCGGCAGGGATGACCAGCCAATAAACACGAACCGAGGTATACCGGCGGGGTGGAACGACCACCCCGCCGGTTTCGCATGATGAAAGACGATCTTCTCTTTTCCAACCGGGACCTGCGCAGGCTGATGATCCCGCTGATCATCGAACAGGTGCTCACCAGCCTTATGGGCATCGTGGACACCATGATGGTCTCCAATATCGGCTCCGCTTCCATGTCCGGCGTATCTCTGGTAGACTCCGTGAACAAGCTGGTGATCTTCCTCTTCACCGCCATGGCAACGGGAGGCGCCATCATCTGCGCGCAGTACCTGGGACACCGTGACCGGGATGGGGCGAACCGGGCCGCCCGCCAGGTGCTGCTCAGCACCTTTGCCCTCTCCCTGCTGGTGATGGGGCTCTGTCTGGCCCTGCGGAAAGCCCTGCTCCGGCTGATTTTCGGCACGGTGGAAGCGGCTGTCATGGAGGCGGCAGAGACCTATTTCCTCATTACCGCCTTCTCTTACCCGTTCCTGGCGGTGTTCAACGCCACCTCTGCCATCTACCGCGCCGCGGGGAGCACCCGGCTTCCCATGACCATCTCCGTCTGCGGCAACCTGCTGAATATCGCGGGAAATGCCCTGCTCATGTTCGGTCTGCGCCTGGGCGTCGCCGGAGCCGCCATTGCCACCACCGGTTCCTACGCCTTTACCGCAGCTGCCATGCTCATCGCCCTGCACAGGCCGGATCCCCCGGTGCGGATCGGGAAGCTCACCTCCCTGCGGCCGGAGCCGAAAATGATCCTCCGGGTGCTGAACATCGGTCTGCCCACCGGCGTGGAGAACGGTATGTTTCAGCTGGGGAAGCTGGTGGTCCAGAGCACGGTTTCCACCCTGGGCACCGCCGCCATTGCCGCCAACGCCATTGTGACCGTGCTGGAGTTTATGACCAGTATGCCAAGCCAGGCCATCGGCAACGGCCTCATGACCGTGGCGGGACAGTGCATCGGCGCAGGCCGCCGGAATCAGGCCAGGTATTATATTCGAAGGCTGACTGCTGTCGCCGCTCTGGTGCTGGTCTGCATGAACTGGGGGTTTTTTGGTCTGGCCGGTCCCATCTGCCGGCTCGCGGGGATGGAGGCAGACGCCAAAGCCATCGCTCTTCATGTGCTCCTGGTCATCAGCATCTGCAAGCCGATCCTCTGGCCCCTGGCCTTCGTCCCGGCCAGCGGTATGCGTGCCGCCGGGGACGTGCGCTTCGGCATGATGGTTTCCACCCTCTCCATGTGGATCTTCCGGGTCGGGCTCACCACCCTGCTCTGCCGGGTGCTGGGGGTTGGTCTGGTGGGGATCTGGTGCGGATATTTCGTGGACTGGGGGGTCCGCAGCCTGGCCTTCGCCCTTCGCTTCCGGGGTAAAAAATGGGCCGATCACCGGGTGATCGAATAATGAGACAAACATAAAAGATTTCGATTGACGCACTGATCCGAAAAGAAACATCTATAACAGCGAACCAGGCGAGGGTCATCCCCTCGCCTGGTTCTTTGCACTCCGGCAGAATGCCCTGCCTTCATGCGGATCATGCTGTGTTTCCGTCAGGCGTTCAGCCTGCCTGCTCCATTTTCCCTCCGACGCTGTACCACTGCTCGTTCGGGCGGTGACCGGTGTACTCGTGATAATTGGCCGCTTCGATGATCTCGTAGTAGTACCACTTCTTGGGATCCATGGTATCGGGGAAGTTCTTGACTTCGCCGATGTTGCTGGTCTCGTCCACGCCGCGGTTGAGCATCCGGTTGATCACCGTCACGGCTTCGGCTCTGGTGATCGCCTGGTCAGGCCGGAACGTGCCGTCCTCATAGCCAAGCAGCCAGCCGTAAGCGGTAGCCGTTGCGATGTACTTGTACGCCCAGTGGCTCGTGCTCACGTCGGAGAAGATGCAGTCCGCATTCGTCAGGCCGAAGAACCGGACCAGTATGGTCACAAATTCTGCTCTCGTGATCATCTTGTCTCCGCCGAAGGTCCCGTCGGGATAGCCTTCCACGTAGCCGCCGTTGGCCATGGAGGAAACGTATTCGTTGTACCACTTGCTCGCATCCACATCAGAGAATTCGTTCACCGTGGTGTAAATCTCCTTCTGCCGCGCTTCGGTCAGCAGGCGGAAGATCATGGTCGCGGTCTCCGCGCGGGTGATGTACTTGTTGGGATAGAAGTTGCCGTCCGGATAGCCGATGATATACGCGACATGGTCGTCGTAATTCAGCGCCGGGCTGGGTTCCACCGGCGGTGCCGGCGGATTGATCGGGGTGTTGGGCCGCCACATCGCCCAGTAGGTCGCATCGCCGTTCACTGTCTTGGCTACTTTCGGGCTCCACCCCATGAACGTGTAACCCAGACGTGCCGGAGCTTCCGGTCCGAAAGCAGGCGTGGGATCGCCGTCGTAAGCCTTGTACACGACATCCGCAAAGACTTTTCCGTTGGCGCTGTCCTTGTAGGTAATGGTGCGCTCGACCTTGTCATCAGGCTCCTCTACCGGTTCCGGATCTTCACCCGGAGTCACGGGTACGTCCGGCTCATCCGGATCGGGGCTCGTGCCCTTCGCCGTCGCCACGTTCACCACTTCACCCACCTTGGCGTCGGCTTCGGTCACCACATACTCTGCGGTGAATTCCTTGCTCTCGTCCGGGGCCAGGGACGCGATCGTCCAGCAGTCGCCGGTCAGTTCGTCCTCGACGGTGATGTCAGTGATCGTCAGGTTTCCGTCGTTCGTGACGGTGATCTTGTAGGTGATCTTCTCGCCCACGACGTACTTTTCGCCGTTTTCAGGCTTGGAGGTCGTTACCTTCTCGATCGTCAGATGGCCGTTCTTGTCTTCGGTCGGCTCCGGATCTTCGCCCGGATCCACCGGCACCTCCGGCTCATCCGGATCGGGGCTCGTGCCCTTCGCCGTCGCCACGTTCACCACTTCGCCCGCCAGGACGTCGGCTTCAGTGACTTCGTATTCCGCGGTGAATTCCTTGCTCTCGTCCGGGGCCAGGGACGCGATCGTCCAGCTGTCGCCGGTCAGTTCGTCGGTCACCGTGACGTCCTTGACCGTCAGGTTTCCGTCGTTCGTCACCGTGATCTTGTAGGTGATCTTCTCGCCCAGCGCGTAGCTTTCGCCGTTCGCGGGCTTGGAGGTCGTTACCTTCTCGATCGTGATGTGGCCGTCGGGATCCTCGGTCGGATCATCCACGTCGTCGTCGCCAGGATCCGTCGGATCGTCAGACTCGTTCTCGCCGTTCGCCGTGGCTTCGTTCTTCACGCTGCCGTTCAGGATGTCAGCCTCGGTCACAACGTAGCTCGTGGTGAATTCCTTGCTCTCGCCGGGGGCCAGGCTGTCGATCGTCTCGCTCAGGCCCGTCAGCTCGTCGACGACCTTCACGTTCGTGATCGTCAGGTTGCCGTCGTTCGTTACCGTGATCTTGTACTCGATCGTTTCGCC
>JAFZVM010000018.1 GCA_017617795.1 Oscillospiraceae bacterium | reverse complement strand
GAGAACACCCGCATCGTCATGGACATCCTGCGGAAGCTGGCCCATGAGGAGGACCGCTGCGTCATCGTGGTCACCCACGACCCGGAGGTGGCGGAGGCCGCCGACCTGGTCCTGCGGATGAAGGACGGAGTGCTGGCGGCGGCGTGAAACGCGGACCGGTCAGGAAAAACCTGCCGCCCGGGCATCTGTCCGGGCGGCATCATATAGTGAGAAAGTCGATCCCTGCCTCGCAGAGTTCGCGCTCGCTGGCGCGAAGAAGTGGGATATTTTCGGGCGGAATTCATTTCTGCCCGAAAATCCTGCTCACGGAGCGGACTGTGCGAGCGAAGCGAGTGCGGGGAGCGGAGTGCAGCCTTATCGAATCGGAGCCCAGCGAAGCGGGTCCGATTCGAAGAATCAGAGTTTAAACAGGATCTTCAGGTAGTTCCAGAAATAGTAGGGCACCAGGTAGTCCGTGTGGTAGTAGTCGGAGAGAGCGTAGAGGATGTTGTTCTTCTTGGGGTCCGGGCCGTAGGAGAAGCCCTCCTGCTCCGTGAGGAGCTTGATCTGCTTCCGCATCCAGGGGCCGTCCGACATGCCGCCGCTGGCGGCGTAGATGAAGAAGGGGAGCCCGGGATTGGCCTTGATGGGGGCGGTGATGTACTCTACGATCTCCTCATCCGTAAAGGTGGGCATGGGTCCGCTTCCGGGGGGCATGGGCAGGGGCTTGTCCCCGGAGATGCCGCCGCTGGTGGGGCAGTACCACCGGAAATAGGGGTAGGCATGGTGGAACATCCGCCAGGTCCAGGCGGCTCCCCGGGAGTACCCGGCGAAGGCCCGGTGGTCCCGGGTGGCGATGATGCCCGCGTCGGAGGGATCCTCCAGATAGGTGTTGAACCGCGTCTCCACCGCGGGGATGATGTCCTGCACGATCTCCTTGTAGAAATAGCCGGGGATGCCCGGAGTCCAGCCGTCCCCCGCCTCGGCGCCGCCGGTCTGGATCCGCACGTCCGCGTCCCGCATGGGGTCCATGTAATAGGTGATGAACACGATGATGCAGGGGTCCAGCTCTCCGGAATCGAACAGCATGTCGAACATGTACTTGTTGCCGCCGATGGCGAACATGGCGGGCTCGCAGGTGTTGCCGTGCTGGAAGTACAGCACGTTGTACTTCCTGGATTTGTCCTCCTTGTCGTAGCAGTAGGGCAGGTAAGCGTAGGCGGTCTTGCGGTAGGTCTTGCCGTTTTCGTACACGGCGGTGGAGTAGTCGATCCTCTCCACGGTGCCCATCTTCTCCGGCACGCCGGTGCGCAGCCAGATGTTTTCCTCGAACACCGTCTCGTAGGCCAGGACTTCTCCGGGTTTGGTGATCACTTTCCGATATTCGCGCATAGTTGCCTCCCTTTCTTTGCCGTATGTATCTTCCGCTTCTTGCTTTTACGCTTTGGTCCAGGGCAGGTCCCGGGCCGCCGGGAGACCGTAGGCGCTTTCCGCGCTCTCCACCGCCCGGACGATGGCTTCGCTGATCAGCTCCGCCCCCAGCATGCCCACCGCGTCCTGGTCCGCCTTCACCCTGCCGCAGGAAACGGCATAGACGCTGTCCCCGTCGAAGGAGGTGTGAACGGGGCGGATGGACCGGGCGAGCCCGTCCTGCCCCATCCCGGCGATCTTGCACAGGGCAGTCTTGTCGAAATACCCGTTGGTGAGAAGGACGGCCAGGGTGGTATTCCCCGTGAAGGCGTTTTTCACCGCCCGGATGCTGGATTCGATCTCCTTCATGGAGCTGCGGAAATCCCCGTGGTCCGCCGTGAGCAGACCGGCGATCTGCCGCCCGGTCTTCCAGTCGTAGATATCCCCCAGGGCGTTGAGGGCCACCACCGCGCCGATCTTCAGATCCTCGATCTGCACGGCGTAGCTGCCGATCCCGCTCTTCATGCAGGTGGCCATGCCCCCGATCTTTCCCACGGTGGCTCCGCAGCCCGCGCCGAAGATCCCGTCCCGGTAATTGGGAGCCTCCAGGGCCTGCTTTGCGGCTGCGTAGCCCATGGCCGCATCGGGCCGGACGAAGGGATCCCCCACAGTGAGGTCGAAGAGGTCGGACTGCACCACCAGGGGCACCTTCGTCACCCCCACGTCGAAGCCCACGCCCCGTTCCTCCAGGCATCTCATCACGCCTCCCGCGGCGTCCAGGCCGAAGGCGCTGCCTCCGGCCAGAACGATCCCGTGGATCGTCTGCGCCGCCATCAGGGGGTCCAGAAGCTGTCCTTCCCGGGAGGCGGGGCCGCCGCCCCGGATATCCAGGCCGGCCCGCATGCCCTCCTCACAGAGGAACACGGTGCAGCCCGTGCCGGCCTCCCGGTTTTCCGCCTGGCCGATCTTCACCGGCGCCAGTTCCGTGATGGGTATTTCCCGCATAAGCCTCTCTCCGTTTCCCGGCGGGGAAGACCCCGCTGCCTGCCATTTCCTATCCTAAGCGTATCACAAAACCATGCCTGCTGCAAGGACAGACGGAGCCCCGCCCCGGAAACCCGGGACGGGGCTTATGAATAGGGTCAGGTGTGAGATGCTTCCGGCTTACTTCCCGGAGATGGTCAGCTCCTTCACCAGCACGGCGGGGGAGGCGACGGCGGGCAGCCCCAGCCGGGGGAATACCGCCTTGTCCGACAGGGCGGTGATGTTCTTCAGCATATCGAAGAAGTTGCCGGAGACCGTGAAGGAACGAACCGCCGCGGTCTTCTCTCCGTTTTCCACCAGGAAGCCGGAGCTCTGGAGGGAGAAGTCCCCGCTGATGGGGTTGGCCCCGGCGTGCATGCCCCCCAGGGTGTCGATCCAGACGCCGCTGCCGCACTGGGCCAGCAGCTCCTCCTCCGTCAGCCTGCCCGGGGCAAGCACCAGGGTATAGGGCTGGATGGACACGGGGGAATCGTAACTGGACCGGGAGGCGTTGCCGGTGGTCTGCTTCCCGGCGGCGTGGGCGGTGGAGAGATCATACAGCAGCGTGTTGAGCACGCCCCCGGAGATGATCTCCTTCCGGGCGGTGGGGCTGCCCTCCCCGTCGAAGATCCGCTTGACGGGATTCTCCGGGTAGAAGGGATCATCCAGAAGCGTGACGATCTCCGAAGCGATGACCTCCCCCTCCTTCCCCTGCAGGGCGGACAGTCCCTTCCGGGCGTTCTCCGCGCTGAAGGCGGCGGCAAAGGTGAGCAGGAGGTTGTACATGGCCTCCGGGGCGAAGATCACCGGGCAGACGCCGGTGGGGGCGACGTCGGCGCCCAGCTTGGCCGCCGCCCGGGCGGCGACCTTTTTCGCCGCTTCCTTCAGATCCAGGGAGTCCGGATCCCCGGCCTTGATCTCAAAGTCGTCGTTGTCTTCCGTCCCGTCGGACACCACGGCCCCAAGGATGACCGCGTCCACCGAGCTGTTCCAGGAGAGGTCCACTCCCCGGGAATTCACCAGGCAGGTCTTTGACTGCTGGGTGACGGCCTGGGTGGAGCAGCGGTCCGTGATCTTCTCGTGGGAGACCTTCAGAGCCTCGTTGGCGTCGAAGGCCGCCCGGGTCAGCTGCTCCGGGGTCAGAACGGGCATCTCCGTCCGCTCGCATTCCGGGTACGCCGCGCCGCCCTCGGCGAAGAAGGCTTCCTCCTCCTTCTCCAGGGTGAGGGCGTTGTCCATGGCCCGGCGGACCAGGCTCTCCGCCTGCTCACCGGACAGCTCCTGGGTATAGGCGGAGCCCATGTGCCCGCTCAGAATGCAGCGGAAGGCCACGCCGCCGGTGAGAGAGGCGGTGAAGCCGGTGGTCTCCCCGTTGAACATCTCCACCTCCGTGCTCTCCTCGGAGGCGTAATACAGCTCATAGTCCCCGATCCCGGCCTTCCCGGCGGCCTCGGCGACGAGGGTTTTGAAGTCTTTGAATTCCATGGTTACCTCCTTATCTTCCGCCCACGGTGATGGACGACACCCGGATCATGGGCTGGCCCACGCAGGTGGGGATGGAGCCGCTGGAGGCGCCGCACATGCCCTCGGCCAGCAGCAGGTCCTTGCCCACCATGTCGATATTCATGATCACGTCGGAGCCCCGGCCCACCAGAGAGGCGCCCCGGACGGGCTCGCAGATCTTTCCGTTCCGCACCAGATACCCCTCCCGGACGGCGAAGTTGAATTCCCCGGTGGTGGGGTTCACGGAGCCTCCGCCCATGGCCGCGGCGTAAAGGCCGTTGTCGATGGAGGCGATGATGGCCTCGTTCTCATCCGGTCCTTCCCCGATGAAGGTGTTGGTCATGCGGGAGGTGGGGGTGTACTCGAAGCTCTCCCGGCGGGAGGAGCCGGTGGAGGGGAGCCCCATGCGGCGGCCGTTGAACTTGTCGATCATATAGGTCTTCAGCACGCCGTTCTCGATGAGGACGTTCCGCCGGGTAGGGGTGCCCTCGTCGTCGAAGTTCAGGGAGCCCCAGGCATTGGGGATGGTGCCGTCGTCATAGGCGGTTACCTTCTCTCCGGCGATCTTCTCCCCCAGCTTCCCGGCGAACTGGGAAAGGCCGAAGGCCACGGAGGAGGCCTCCAGGGAGTGGCCGCAGGCCTCGTGGAAAATGACGCCGCCGAAGCCGTTGCCGATGGCCACGGGCATCACACCGGCGGGGCAGTACCCGGCCTCGGACATCACCACCGCCTGCCGGGCGGCCTCCCGGCCCACGGCCTCCGCGTCCACCTCTTTTTCAAACAGCTCCATGCCCATGCGCCGACCGGGACTGCAGGAGCCGGTCTGGGTGCCGCCGTCCTTGGCGTCCGCCAGGGCGGTCACGGCGATCCGGGTCCGGATCCGCCGGTCCGTCGCCCGGATCCCCTCGGTGTTGGCGATGAGGATGTTCTGATCCACGTCCAGGAAGGTGCCGGTGACCTGCCGGATCCGCTTATCGTAATCGTAAGCCCCTTGGCAGGCGGTGCGCAGGATCTCCACCTTCTCCCGGTTGGGCGCGGAGGAGGGGACCACCCGCACCGGGTGGATGTTCGTATACAGCCGGTCCCGCAGGACGATGCTGAGCTCCGCCTTTCCTTCCCCCAGGGCCGCGGCGGCCTTTTTGGCGCAGCGCAGGAGCCCTTCCTGGGAGAGGTCCACGGTGGTGGCCATGACGCTGCGCAGGCCCTTGTATACCCGCACCGCGGCGCCGCTCACCACGCCGTCGCTGATGGAATCCACCTTTCCGGATACCATGCTGATGCTGTGATTCTTGCTGTTTTCCGCAAAGATCTCCGCGTAGTCCGCTCCCGTGGAAACGGCGGCCTCCAGGATCTTTGCGCAGATTTCCCTTGAGATCATTCTATGACTCCTTCCTGGCCTCCGATCTCCCGGAGACTATGATCTGTCTGCGGAGCGCATCGCCCGCAGATCGGTACCGTTCCTTCCAAGAGTACCACAAAGGCCGGGCCGTTGCAATACAGCCCCAGGCAGGGAAATAACGCAAAAACCCGGATCCTCTCTCCGTCTTGAAGAGGGGATCCGGGCTATGGGAAGGGAAAGGAAGGGTCGGTCATTTCGGCTGTCGGGAGGAGGTCGTCTCCTCAGCTGACAGGTCTCTTTTCCGGGTGCTTCGTGTAGTAATCCTCCAGGGCGGCCTGGATGGCCTCCTCAGCCAGGACGCTGCAGTGCATCTTGTAGGCGGGAAGCCCGTCCAATGCCTCCGCCACGGCCTTGTTGGTCAGCCGGCTGACTTCTGACAGAGGCTTGCCCATGATGAGCTCCGTGGCCATGGAGCTGGATGCGATGGCGCTGCCGCAGCCGAAGGTCTCGAACTTCACGTCCGTTACGATGTCGTCCTCGATCTTCAGGTACATCTTCATGATATCGCCGCACTTGGCGTTGCCCACCTGGCCCACGCCGTCCGCGTCCTCGATCACGCCCACGTTCCGGGGATTGCGGAAATGGTCCATTACCTTTTCGCTGTATAATGCCATTTTTCTTTCCTCCTTACAGGATGAACTGCGCTTTCCCCTGGACGAGATCCCGCCAGATGGGGGAGAAGCCCCGCAGATATTCCACAACTTCTTTCACATTCCGGATCAGATATTCCACGTCTTCCTCCGTGGCATCTTCCCCCAGGGTCAGCCGCAGGGAGCCGTGGGCCACATCGTGCACCCGCCCGATGGCCAGCAGCACGTGGCTGGGGTCCAGGGAGCCGGAGGTGCAGGCGCTGCCGGAGGAGGCGCAGATGCCGCGGTCGTCCAGCAGCAGGAGGAGGGATTCCCCCTCGATGCCCTCGAAGCAGAAGTTCACGTTCCCGGGGAGCCGCTTTTCCGCGTCCCCGTTCAGAGCGGAATGGGGGATCTCCCGGAGTCCCGCGATGAGCCTGTCCCGCAGGGCCCGAAGCCTGGGAGCCGTTTCCGCCATGCTCCCGGCGGTCTCCTTCAGGGCGGCGGCCATGGCAGCTGCGGCGGCGACGTTTTCCGTGCCGGCCCGCTTGCCTCCCTCCTGGGCGCCTCCCTCGATGAGGTTCACCAACCGGACTCCCTTCCGGGCAT
>JAFZVM010000121.1 GCA_017617795.1 Oscillospiraceae bacterium | reverse complement strand
GGCTCCGGCGCGGCCGCCGCATCGGGAGTCGGCGGTGCGGCCCCCGCAGGGGCCCCGCAGGCGGAAGCTCCCAGCAGAAGGGCCGGGATCAGGAGCAGGATCAGGATACGACGCAGCTTCATTTCTCTCTTCGCCTCATCCGTGTTTTTTCCCATTGTACTCCCCCGGGACGGCTTTGCCAATGGGGTAAGCCTTTTCTCCTGCGTTCCCCTGTGGTATACTGGGAAAAAACAGGAGGACGACCATGGAATCCAAATTCTTCAAAGCCCGGAAGATCCTGGACCGGGTCACCCTGATCTCCGGTCTGGCCGGGGAACAGTGCTACCTGATCGAGGGGGAGGAACGGGCCCTGCTCATCGACGCGCTCTCCGGCATCGGCAGTCTGAAGGCATTTGTGCGCGAGCTGACGGACCTGCCCGTGGAGCTGGTCCTCACCCACAACCACGTGGACCACATCGGGGCAGCCTTCGAATACGGCAAAGCCCTGATCCATCCGAAGGACATCCCGGGGATGTATGAGATGGGCGACGCCGCCTCCCGCCTGGGCTTCGTGAATTCCCAGCACCGGGAGGGCGGACCGGTCATTCGGCCGGAGGATGTGATCCCGACCGTGCCCATCCGCACCGATCCCATCGGGGACGGGGACGTGCTGGATCTGGGCGGGACCCGGCTGGAGGCCATCCATGTCCCGGGCCACACCTGGGGCAGTCTGGTGTTCCTGGACCGGGAAGCCCGGGTGATCTACAGCGGGGACGCGGTGAACGCCAACACCCTGCTCTTCCTGGGGGGAGCCAGCATCGAGGAATACCGGGAGGCGCTGATCCGTCTGAACGGCTTCGCGGAGGCCTGCGACGTCCTCTGGGGCGGCCACGGGGGCATGAGCGTTCCCTTCTCCATCGTCCCGGACGCCATCCGGCTCTGCGATGAGATCATGGCGGGAACGGACGACGCGGTCCCCGGGGACTTTCTGGGACGTCCGGCTCTGTACGCCAAAAAGAAAGACCAATATTTCCGCCGCTTCGACGGCGGGATCGCCAACATTGCCTATTCCCGGGACCGGATCTGGAAGAAGCAGGTGACGCCCCCCGGCGTTTTCGGCTGAGCGTCCGTATAACCCGTATTAAGAAATGCACCCCCCGGCGACAGCCGGAGGGTGCAGGCGTGTTTGCGGATCAAACGGTTTTCTTCAGGCGGAACACGTTCCAGGACAGAGGCTTCAGCTCCGCCAGGACCTTGCCCCCCTCCAGGCGGGAGGCCGGGTTCAGCCGGGGCTTCACCGCGTCCGGATGCTCCCAGGTGTTGGCCGCGTCCGGGTCCTCGGAATACAGCTCCACGTGCTCCGTCAGACTCCAGCCGGGGAAGCCGGAAACGTCCAGCTCCAGGGAGTTGGAGGTCTCCCAGTTCCGGTTGATGACAAAGACGTTCAGCTCATCCCCGTTCAGGGCTGCGGCGGAATCGATGAAGGGCAGGCCTTCATGGGTATAGTACTGGGAATTGTCGTCCACCGCGTAGCCGGGGATATCGAAGGTGTCGCAGCTGAGCCCGCAGCGAAGGGATACTCCCCTGCCCCACTCCATGAGCTGGACGAAGGGATAATAGGCTCCGCCCCGCCACACGTGATCCCGGTCCGTGGCGGCCAGGGTACCCAGGCCGCCGGTCATGCAGCCCACCTTCACCCGGTCCGCGTGGCGAAGGAAGGCCAGGAGGACCCCCGCGTTGGAGAGGGCGTTCACCATGTCTCCCACGCCCCGGCCGGGGCCGAAATCGGACATATTATCCGGATCATGGCGGATATACTTCCGGTCCGGGCTGAACTGGTAATGGGCCCGGTACAGGTTGTGGGGGCCGTAGCCCGGGGTGATGGTCCCATGGGGCCGGGGCATGACCCCGTACTCATCGAAGGAGAGCATCATCTTCCGGGGGGAGCGGCACTTCGTCTGCACGAAATCGCACAGGGCGATCTCCGTATTGATATAGTCCTCGAAGAAGACGCTGCCGCCCAGCAGGGCCGCCCAGTCGTCCGCGGGGGCGGAGTGGTAATGGTGCAGAGAGACGTAGTCCACCGCCTCATAGCACTCCTGCAGCACCTCCAGATCCCACTGGGGATAATGGCTCAGGAAAGGCGAGGAGGAGACGCACACGGCGGTCTCGATGGAGCCGTCCACCCACTTCATGGCCTTGGAGGTCTCCAGGGCCCGGATGCCGTAGCCCCGGGGATCCCGCTCCCAGGAGGCGATCTGCCAGGGGCCGTCCATTTCGTTGCCCAGGTACCAGAGCTTCACCCCGTAGGGCTGCTCATGGCCGTATTTCCGCCGCAGGTCGGACCACCAGGTGCCTCCCTCATGGTTGGTATACTCGGTGATGTACACGGCGTCGTTCAGGCCCAGGGTCCCCAGGTTGATGGTGTACAGGGGCTCGAAGCCCACCCGCTCGGACCACTGGAGATACTCGTCATGTCCCACATCGTTGGGGATATACTGGTGCCAGGCCAGGTCCAGATGGGACTTTCTCTGATCCCGGGGACCGATGGAATCCTTCCAGTCCCAGCCGGAGACAAAGTTGCCCCCGGGCAGGCGCACGCAGGGCAGAGGCGTGCTCTTCAGCGCCTCAATATAATCCCTCCGGAAGCCCAGGTCATCCGCCGTGGGGTGCTTTGGGTTATACATGGCGCCGTTGACCATGTTCCCGATGGGCTCCAGAAAAGCCCCGTAGAGCCGGGGAGAGATCTCCCCGATGGGAAAGGCGGGATGGACGGTGAGGATGGCTTTCTTCGGCATATCAGCCCTCCTTGGGCAGGCCCTTCCGATAGGTCTCCACCAGCAGGTCCTGCAGCTCGCTGGGCCCGTCGGTCCGGATCTCCACCGTATCGCCCCAGAGCATGGACCAGGGAGCGTCCACCGTCAGAGGCTTCCACTCCGGCATGGGGCTGCCGTCGGCGTCGTTGCCGTTGGGGTCCCCGGAGCGGATGAAGTTCGCCCAGTAGTTGCACATCTTCCGGGCCAGGTCGTAATGCTTCCCCACGAAGGGCCGCCAGCACTTGGCCAGGGTCTCGAAATAGAACCAGAGGTCCACGCTGTGGAAGGTGCCGGGATTGTCCCAGCCGGGGATCTCCGCGTCGAACACGGCGTAGTACAGGGGATCCGTCTTTCCCAGCTTTTTGTTCTGCCGGGCCAGGGCCCACACGGCGGTCTCCAGACCGTTGGCAAAGGAGTTCTTCACTTCCTCGCCCACCTCTCCGGAGCAGATGTTCAGGAAGCGCTGGGCGTCCTCGCCGAAGATCTTCTCCGCCTTGGCTTTGAATTCCTCTTTGGTGTCCGCCATCAGGCCGGTGGCAAATTCGTTGGTGGTGCGGGTGATGAGCAGGGGCACGGGCCAGCGCTTGCCCAGCATGATGTTGGTAGTGGCCTCTCCGGTCTGGAAGACTCCGTCCGGGCAGGTGCCGAACATGCCGCCGAAGGCCTCGCATTTATCCCGCAGGGTGACGGCGTCGATCTTCCGGGCTTCCTCCAGGGTCTTCACCCCCAGATATTCAAAGAACTTCTCCCCCTGGGCCTCCGCATCCGCAAAGGTGCGGTTCCTGGCGGCGAAGAAGCCGCCGTAGACCCCGGCCATGATGCCGCTCTGGATGATGGCCCGCCGGAACAGGCCCTCGTTCTGGGGGCTGGTGAGCTGGGCGCAGACGCTGCCGCCGCCGGCGGACTGGCCGCCGATGGTGATGTTGTCCGGATCCCCGCCGAAGGCCGCGATGTTCCGCTTCACCCAGCGGGTGCCCGCCTGCTGGTCCAGATGGCCGAAGTTGGAGGGGGCGTCCGGCTGTTCCTTCGTCAGCTGAGGATGGGCCAGGAAGCCGAATACGTTCAGCCGGTAGTTCACCGTGACCACCACAATGCCCCTGCGGGCGATGCGCTCCCCGTCGAATTCCATCTCCGCGGGGTTGCCTTCCCGCAGGCCGCCGCCGAAGTACCAGACGTACACGGGCAGCTTTTCCTCAGGGGTCTTTGCCGGGGTCCAGACGTTCAGATACAGGCAGTCCTCGCTCATGGGGATCTCCGGATCCACGTTCCATTCCCGGGTGTAGATGTTGTTGGGGTCCAGGCCGGGAATATGCTGCATGGAAATGGGCTTGAAGGTATGGCAGCTCAGCTCCCCCTCCCAGGGGATGACGGGCTGGGGGGCGCGCCAGCGGTTCTCTCCCACCGGAGGCGCGGCGAAGGGGATGCCCTTGAAAGCGGTGATGCGGGGATCGGCGGCGGGGATGCCCTTGACGAGGCCGCCTTCCACCTTGGCTTTGCGGATCATAAGACAACACTCCTTTTCATGATTCATCAGATTCTCCTGTTTTGATGATAACACGGCGCCGGGGGAAGTGCAAGGAGAGAAGGGCGGGAAAGACGGGCCGTTATTCCTGGGAACGTTATGTTGACAACAGGGGCGGGATGATTTAGTATACAGTAAGTTCTGCATCGGCTGACGCAGACAAATCTGCATGAACAGGAGAACGGCAATGAACATGAAACGAATCATCATCCTTCTGATGGCCCTGGTCTTCGTGCTGGCGCTCTTTACCGGGTGTTCCGGCAAATCCGACGCCCCCGAAGCCACTGCCAAGCCGACCGCCGCTCCCACCACGGCTCCCACCACGGCTCCTACCACGGCTCCTACAGCCGCTCCTACAGCCGCTCCCACAGCCGCTCCCACCGAGGCTCCCACTGAGGCTCCCGTCGGCGACAAGCCGGTCATCGTAACCCAGCCTGCAAAAACTACAGTAGCCGCGGGTGAAAATGCGACCTTCTCGGTGGAGGCAAGCGGAGAAGGCCTTTCCTACCAGTGGCAGTACAGCATGGACAACGGAAAAACCTGGAAAAGCAAGAAGGGCGCCACGTCCTCCAGCTACACCGTCGCCGCGAAATCCTCCATCAACGGCGTTCTTTACCGCTGCAAGGTGAAGAACAGCGCCGGCAGCGTGAAGTCCAAGTCCGCCAGGCTGACCGTGGACGGCGTCAAGCCCAGGATCCTGACCCAGCCCGAAGCCCAGTCCGCTGCGGCAGGAGAATCCGTCACCTTCAAGGTCGCGGCCGCGGGCACCGGTCTGACTTACCAGTGGCAGTATTCCAAGGACGGCGGTCAGACCTGGAATAACAAGAAAGGCGCCACCTCCGCCAGCTGCAAGGTCACGGCGAAAGCGGACTATGACGGCATCCTCTACCGCTGCCGGGTCAGCAACACCGTCGGCAAGGCTTATTCCGAAAGCGCGCAGCTGACGGTCAAATAAGCCGGAAGAAAAGTACCGAAAAGCAAAACAAAGACACCCTTGCGCAGCGTTTGCGCAGGGGTGTCTCTTTTAATTTCCGCACGTTTTCCCGATCCGGCGCTGGAGCGCCGTTCTGCCCGTAAAAATGCCGGCTCAGTACCGGATCATGTACCGCTCCAGCTCCCAGTTGCTCACCCGGCTGCGGTACTGCTCCCACTCCCGGATCTTCCCTTCGGTATACTGGGTGAACACGTGATCCCCCAGGGCTTCGATGAGCACCGGGTCCGCCCGAAGCTCCTCCACCGCCTCGTTCAAAGTGCCGGGAAGGCTGCGGATGCCGTGCTTTTTCCGGTCCTCCCGGCGCATGGCGTAGATGTTTTCCGTGATCTCCGCGGGAGGCTCCAGCTTCCGCTCCATGCCGTCCAGCCCGGCGGTGAGGCACAGGGCCAGGGCCAGGTAGGGATTGCAGCTGGGGTCCGGGCTCCGGAGCTCGGCACGGGTGCTCTGTCCCCGGGCCGAAGGGATGCGCACCAGGGCGCTGCGGTTGGAGGCGGACCAGGCCACGTAGCAGGGGGCTTCGTAACCGGGCACCAGACGCTTATAGGAGTTCACCAGAGGATTCAGCACCGCGCACATGCCCCGGATATGCTCCAGCTGGCCGGCGATGAAATGCCGGGCTTCTTCGGAGAGCTGCTTGGGTCCTTCCGGATCATAGAACACGTTCCGCCCGTCCTTGAACAGGGACATGTTCACATGCATGCCGGAGCCGGCGATGCCGTAGATGGGTTTGGGCATAAAGGTGGCGTGCATGCCGTTCTTCTGCGCCAGGGTCTTCACCGTGAGCTTGAAGGTCATGATATTATCCGCCGCCCGAAGGGCTTCGGCATACTTGAAATCGATCTCATGCTGGCCCGCGGCGCATTCATGGTGGGATGCCTCGATCTCAAACCCCATCTTCTCCAGGGCCATGCAGATCTCCTGCCGGGTGCTCTCCCCATGGTCGATGGGACCCAAGTCAAAGTAACCCGCTTCGTCTCCCGTGCGGGTGGAGGGCTTGCCGTCCTCATCCGTTTCAAAGAAGAAAAACTCGCACTCCGGCCCCACGTTGAAGGTGTAGCCCAGGACGGCCGCCCGCTTCAGGGCCCGCTTCAGCACGCCCCGGGGGTCTCCGAGGAAGGGGCTCCCATCCGGATTATATACGTCGCAGATGAGCCGGGCCACCTTCCCGTTGGCGGTGATCCAGGGGAGGACGGTGAAGGTATCCAGATCCGGATACAGGTACTGATCGGATTCATGGATCCGGGTGAAACCCTCGATGGAGCTGCCGTCGATGGCGATCTGATTCGCCAGGGCCTTCTCCAGCTGGCTGCGGGAGATAGCCACGTTCTTCAGCTGGCCGAAGATATCCGTAAACTGCATGCGGATAAACTCCACCTTTTCCGTTTCCACCATACGGATGATGTCTTCCTTCGTAAAACTCATGCCGATCTCTCCTTTGCTCCCTGTCGGGGCGATATCGGAATAAATAATTATATCCGTTTTCACCGAGACTTGTCAATCATCTGCCTTTCCTGTATACTGATTACCGGTTTTTCCGGGGATACTGAACACCCTCGGACAAGGAAAGGAGTTCCCTATGACCAGACCCGGTCTCAAGCGCAGTCTGATGTATGTTTTCTCTCTGGCCATCCTGGCCCTGGGGATCACGCTGAACACCAAGACCCAGCTGGGGGTCTCCCCCATCGTCTCCGTTCCCTACTGTATCTCCCAGCTGGCGTCGCTGCCTCTGGGGCTCACCACCTTCGTCCACTATCTGCTGCTGATCCTGCTGCAGAAGATCCTCCTGGGGAAGGATTTCCCGCCCCTTCAGTATCTTCAGATCGTCTGCAGCCTGGTGACCAGCCTGTTCATCCAGGGCTGGGATATGCTTCTCCCCCTGTTCAGCCCCCTGTGGCTCAGGATCCTCGTTCTGTTCATCGCCATTTTTATCACGGGGCTGGGGGCCAGCCTCTCCCTGGCCATGGACATCGTGCCCAATCCGGCGGACGGTCTGGCCGACGCGGTGGGCCGGAAGATCCGGCGGGACGTGGGCATGGGAAAAAACCTCATCGATCTGGTGAGCGTTGCGATCTCCCTCGCCCTGGGTCTGCTGTTTGCCCACCGGGTCCTGGGGATCGGCCTGGGCACCGTCGCCGCCGTTCTCCTCACCGGTCGGGTCTACGCCCTGGTGCATCACCGTTCCCTGAACCTGGCCAAACGGCTGAAACAGACGGAACGGGCTTGACAAGCCGCCGGCTCCCGTTTATGATTGCCTGGGTCCTGTCAGTTATCCGCTACAGAAAGGAGGCGCAGAAGCTTTGCATGTTACCATTCCCGACATTTTCACATTTTTCCGTATGATCTGCGCCGTCGTTCTGCCCTTTCTCACTCCCTTGAGCCCGGCTTTCCTGATCATCTACGCCGTCAGCGGCGTGAGCGATATGCTGGACGGATATCTAGCCCGGAAGCTGGGGCAGTCCAGCGCCTGGGGGGCAAAGCTGGACAGCGCCGCGGATCTGCTGCTGTACACCATCGCCCTTTCCCTGCTGATCCCCATCATGCGGGCGATCCTCCCCGGCTGGTTCTGGTGGCTCGTGGGCGTCGCGCTGCTCCTGCGCCTTGCCTGCTATTTTCTCTCGGCGGTCAAGTTCCACCGCTTTGCCTCGGAGCACTCCCTGCTGAACAAGCTCACCAGCATTCTGATCTTCCCCGCTCCCTTCTTCATGCGGATGAACTTCTTCGTGTGGTACGCCATACTCGTCTGTCTGGTCTCCTGCTGCGCCGCCATCCAGGAGCTGGGGATCCATCTCCGCCGCCCGACGACGGGGACGGAAGGGGAGGAAGAGTGAAGATTTCTCTGCTCCGGGGCAGGAAATATGGAGATTTTTTCCGAAAACTCTGTTGGAAACCTTGCAATTCCTGTATTTTCGTGTCATTATAGTTCCAGGCATAAGGAGGCGCAGAGCCTGGTATCATGCGTTCTCCGCTTCATTTGTGAACCCAGGCCCCGTTGGGGTACAATCTTAAGATATGGGAGAGACAGAAAATGACCAAGACTGAACTCATCGAGAAGATCGCCGCAGAGGCTGGTCTCACCAAGAAGGACGCCGGCAAAGCCTTCGGCGCCGCTGTTACCGCCATCACCGCCGCTCTGGCCGGCGGCGAGAAAGTTTCCGTTCCCGGCTTCGGCACCTTCGAGATCCGCGCCCGGAAGGCCCGCACCGGCAAGAACCCCCGCACCGGCGAGGCTGTGAAGATCGCCGCCTGCAAGGTCCCCGCGTTCAAGGCCGGCAAGGCTCTGAAGGAAGCCGTCAATGTGAAAAAGGGCGGCCGGAAAAAGAAATAATCTACCCCTGTTGTGTGGTTTGTAGTTTGGCGACCGGGGCGGCTGTGTGCCGCCCCGGTCAGACTGTAGACAAACCTGTAAACGGTACGATACCGGAAAGGAAGAAAGTGTGAAAGAAACCCATCAGGGGTGTCTTTCGCGTTCAATCATAAGTTTTTCGAATAATCTTTTCCATATTCCTTGTTCGAAAAACTTGCTTCAGCGCGGCGACAAGACTTTGTCGACACGCTGACCGGGGCGGCTGTGTGCCGCCCCGGTCGTTCTTATTCTTCAATCCAGGATCTCCAGGAAGTCCGGACCCACGGCACAGGGCAGGTGCAGGACCTCCACTCCGGCCCGCTCCGCCTCCTCCAGAGCCCGGTCAAAATCCGGGTCCGTCTCCCGGTTGGGCAGGACCTGCCGCACCCCCGGCAGGGCAATGACAAAAGCCAGGATGCAGTCCCAGCCCTCTCTCCGGGCGGCAGCCAGCTCCCGCAGATGCTTTGCTCCCCGGAGGGTAGGCGCATCCGGGAACCATCCCATGCCGTCCCGCTCCAGGGTGCAGCCCTTCACCTCCAGCAGGATGCGCTTCTCCCCCCGCTCCAGGCAAAAATCCACCCGGGAGGCGCCATAGGAGTACTCCGGCCGGATGCGGGTCAGCCCCGGGATCCCGCCCCGTTCCAGCCATTCCCGGACCACCTGATTGGGAGCCTGGCTGTCGATGTTCACCCAGCCCAGGCCCGGTTTCCATACCGTCACCAGATCCCAGGCGGTCCTTCGTCCGCTCCCCTCGCCCGCCGCCAGGATCACCCGGGCCCCGGGCAGGAGCAGTTCCCGGCAGCGGCCGGTGTTTTTCACATGGACCGTCTCCCGCTTTTCATCCAGCTCCACCTCCGCCACGAAACGGTTGGGCCGGGCAAGGAAAACGGCTTCCCGGGTCCGGGGATAGATCACGGCGGTCCCTCCTTCTCCAAAACAATGAACAGCATGGATTGTATGCCATTTCCGGGCAAATGTAAATGATTTTCGGACGATACCACAGAATGGCACTTCCCATCCGCCACTATATATGGTATATTGAAATATACTTGCAATACTCTCTATGGGAGTGATCCGCATGAAACGCTGCATTGCCGTTCTGCTGATCCTTTGCCTTCTCCTGGCCTGTCCCCGCGCACTGGCGGCGGACGAGCCGCCTGCGGAACAGGAAACGGAGACCGCGGGGGAATCCCTGCCGGAGACCGGGGAGGGCGAAGAAGCGCCTCCTGCGCCGGAAGCAGACGAGCCCGGGGAGGAGATCCCCCCGGAAGCCGAAGCCGGCGAGCTCGGGGAGGAAACGGAGGAGCCGGAAGAAGCCGTCAAGGAAACAGAGGAAACCGAAACGGATCCGGAAGATCCCGGGGAAGGACCCGGTTCCGAACCGGAAGGATCGGAAGGACCGGAGGAGAGCTACGTTCCCGGCCAGTTTTCCGACGTGGATGAGAGCCGCTGGTACGGCACGGAAGGCCAGGGCGTCATCCGCCTGGTCTGGGAGCTGGGTCTGATGAACGGCATGGGGAACGGGACCTTTCTGCCGGAAGGCTCCCTGCGGATCTGCGAGGCGGTGAAGCTGGCCGCCGTGATCCGCAGCCGCGCTCTGGACGACGGGGCGGAATTCCCCGCTGCCCAGCCCTGGTATCAGCCATACGTGAAATACGCCGTGGCGGAGGGGATCCTGCAGCGCGGAGAATTTGCCGACCGGATGGAAGAGGCCGTCACCCGGGGCGAGCTGGCCCATATCCTTGCCGCCGCTCTGCCGGAAGAGGAGCTTCCCCATATCAACGCCATCTTTGCCATACCGGACGTGATCAGTCTGGATACGGAGCCCGCCGGATACTGGCAGGATATCCTCACCCTCTACCGGGCCGGGGTCATGCTGGGGGACGGCGGCACCCACGCCTATCGGCCCGACAGCCGGATCACCCGGGCGGAGACCGCCGCCGCAGTGGTCCGCATGGCCCTGCCGGAGGAACGGCAGCGTCTGGAGCTCCTGCCTCTGAACGGAGCCTCCGGTCCCCTGCCGGAAGCCGGGATCCAGCGGGACAACGACGCCGCCCTGACTCTGGGCTATCACCCATGGGAGGAATTTTTCGCCTTCGTGGAAGAAGAACAGGCGGAGGAATCCGCCGATCTCTGGCTCTCCATGGATCATGACGATTCCCGGGGCTATCCCCTCTACGGGGAGGAGGGCTGCCGGATCCTGGCGGTTTACCCCCGATACACGATCGAATACCTGATCGCAGACCGGGATCCCCAGGGCATGTATGTCCTGCGCCTGGAGGGCGCCGGAAGGCGGCTGGAGGATAAACGGGGCGTCAGGATCGGAACTTCCCTCAGGGCGCTCCTGGCAGCCTTTCCGGATACGGAGCTTACCCGGGAAAGCGGAGACGCCGACGTCGTTTGGTATTCCTGCACCATCGGCGACCCTGCGGTGGAATACCGCTATGGCGTGGGCTGGGACGGCTATGTGATGTCCATCTCCATGGCCATCCCGGAGGAGGATTGAGCCGGGTCTTTGGGGAAACGGAAGTTTCACCCCTGCGCCGGGCCGCAAGAGCCCTCAGCAGAAGCCGCGCCTTCCGGCGCGCATCGGATCTCAGTTTTTTTCGGGCGGAATTCATTTCTGCCCGAAAACACTTCTCACGGCACGAACTGTGCCTGACCCTGCGGCTGCAGGCGCGGGACCGGAAGGATCGAAGCGGGCCGATTTGAAATGAATTGCCGGAAAGGAGGCGCTTCCATGGCCGAAACGGATCAGCTGCAGGGAAAACAAGTCACCCTTGGGCTGCTCGCCCACGTGGACGCGGGGAAAACCACCCTGGCGGAAGCCATCCTCTATACCACCGGCAAGCTCCGGCAGCCCGGACGGGTGGACCGGGGAGATACGGCCATGGACACCCACGAGCTGGAGCGGAACCGGGGCATCACCATTTTTCTCAGTCAGGCCCAGTTCCGTCTGGGGGACTGGACCGTCAGCCTGCTGGACACCCCCGGCCACGTGGACTTCTCCAGCGAGACGGAGCGGGTGCTTCAGGTTCTGGACGGAGCCATCCTGGTGGTCAGCGGCCTGGACGGGGTCCAGGCCCATACCCGCACCCTCTGGCGGCTGCTGGAGCACTACCGGGTGCCGGTATATATCTTTGTAACGAAAATGGACTTTGCCCGGCGGAGCCGGGAGGATCTTCTGGCGGAGCTGCAGCGGGAGCTGAGCCCCGCCTGTCTGGCATACGGCTCCCCCGCTCTGGCGGAGCAGGCTGCCATGGGGAGCGAAGAGCTGCTGGAGGAATATCTGGAGACCGGCGCTCTGCCCGAGGGGGCGGTCGCCCGAAGCGTTCGGGCCCGCCAGATCTTCCCCTGCTGGTTCGGCTCCGGGCTGAAGCTGGATGGGGTGGAGGATTTCCTCCTGGGCATGGAGGAATGCTTCATTCCCCGGACCTGGCCCGAGGCCTTCGGCGCCCGGGTATTCAAGATCAGCCACGACCCCCAGGGGAACCGGCTCACCTGGCTGAAGCTCACGGGGGGCCGCCTGAAGGTGAAGGACAGCATCCGTGTGGGGGACACGGCGGAGAAGGTGGATCAGATCCGCCTGTATACGGGAAACCGCTTCCTGACTGCGGAGTCCGCCCTGCCCGGGGGCATCTGCGCCGTGACGGGCCTCAGCCGCACCCGGGAAGGGCAGGGCCTGGGGATCGAACACCTGGGCTCCGCCCCGAAGCTGGAGCCGGTGATGCGGTACCGCATCCTCCTTCCCGAGGGGGAGGATCCGGTAACCATGCTCCGGAAGCTGCGGCAGCTGGAGGAGGAGGACCCCCAGCTTCGGCTGGAATACGATACCGCCCTGGGGGAGATCGGCGTCAGTCTCATGGGAGAGGTGCAGGCAGAGATCCTGAAAAGCCTCATCGCCCGGCGCTTCAGCGTGGAGGTCCGGCTGGACCGGGGCCGGGTGCTGTACAAGGAGACCATCGCCGGCAGGGTGGAGGGCGTAGGCCACTATGAGCCCCTGCGGCATTACGCGGAGGTCCACCTGATCCTGGAGCCCCTGCCCAGGGGCAGCGGTCTGCAGTTCGCCTCCGCCTGCAGCGAGGATGCTCTGGACCGGAACTGGCAGAGGCTGATCCTCACCCATCTGGGAGAAAAGACCCATCTGGGGGTGCTCACCGGCTCCCCCATCACGGATATGCGCATCACCCTGGCCGCCGGCCGGGCCCATCTGAAGCACACGGAGGGGGGCGATTTCCGCCAGGCAACCTACCGTGCGGTGCGCCAGGGACTGATGCAGGCCAAAGGCGTGCTGCTGGAGCCCTGGTACGCCTTCCGTCTGGAGCTCCCCCCGGAACAGCTGGGCCGGGCGATCTACGATATCCGCGCCCGCCGCGGCACCCTGGAATCACCCGGGGAGGCGGGAGATATGGTCCTCCTCCGGGGCCGCGCCCCGGTGACGGAGCTCAACGGTTATGCCGCCCAGGTGGCGGCCTACACCGGCGGTCGGGGCCGGCTCACCCTGGAGCAGGACGGCTACGACCTCTGTCCCGATCCGGAAGCGGCAATCGAAGCGGCGGGCTACGATCCGGAGCGGGACACGGAGAATACGCCGGATTCCGTCTTCTGCGCCCACGGCGGGGGCTTCGCCGTAAAATGGGACCGGGTAAAGGACTACATGCACCTGGAAAGCTGTCTGAGAGAGCCCCGGCCCGCCGTTCCCCGGCTGAACCGGCAGAACCTCCAGATCGACGAAAAGGAGCTGGAGGCCATCCTTCTGCGGGAGTTCGGCCCCATCCACCGGCCGCAGTACCGCCGTCCCCCTTCCGCCGCGGCAGGCGCGGCGGAACCGGTCGTGCTCCAGCCGAAGAAGCTCTGGTACATCGTGGACGGGTACAACGTGATCTTCGCCTGGGAGGATCTGCGGAGTCTGGCGGAGCAGGAGCTGGCGGACGCCCGGGAAAAGCTCATGCGCCTTCTGGTGAACTTCGCCGCCTATACCCGGTATGAGGTGGTGCTGGTGTTCGACGGCTACCGGGTCCCCCAGAACCGGGGAGAAAAGCTGGATTACCATGGCATCCGGGTGGTCTACACGGAGGAAAACGAGACCGGGGACGCCTACATCGAGCGGCTGGTCCATGAGATCGGGAAAAATGAGCAGGTCCGGGTGGTGACCTCCGACGGGCTCATCCGCCTGGCTGCTGCCCGCACCGGGCTGCTCCGGCTCTCCGCCGGGGACTTCGAGGAGGAGGTCAGCCGGGTCAGCCGGGAGCTGGGCGAGCTGCTGAAAAAGCAAACCGCCTCCCCCAGTCGTGTGGGGGAGGCGGCCAGGATCACGGCCCTGCGGCCGGATCCGTCCGAAGACGAGGGATCATAGCCCGCCCTGCGTCTTACTTCTTCTCCATATCCATGGTGCGCTTGGCGTAATAGGTGGGGTTCATGGAGACGGAGAAATGCAGGATGGGCCTGCGCAGCTCCAGGATGGACAGGGGCAGATGCTTCATCCCCGCGGGCATGAAGATGATGGAGCTGCGGGTGAGGCGGTGAAGCTCGCCGTTGATGCCGATCTCGATCACGCCGCCCAGATCGTACTTATCGTTGGGGTCGGAGCCCAGGAAGCCCACCAGCTCGTCAAAATCATGCACGTGCTCCTCATGGTAGGGCAGAGGTCTGAAATCCGGCGCATGGACGTACCAGGTGGTGTTCATCTGGAACGCGCCGGGGACCACGTGGCTGTCCATATACAGGAGCCGGTCGCCCCATTTCTTGTAGACCTCGTTGAAGGGGTTGTTGCCGGTGAACATGGAGGTGAGCTCCTGCACGATCTGGCCGCCGTACTGTCCCTCGGTATTCATCACAAAGTTTTCGTTCTCCATTGCTTGCCTTCCTTTCCCGGAGCGGTCCCGTATCCCGGGCCGCAGACAAATATCGTTGCAGATATTATATCTGCTATTTCCGGCGTTGGCAACAGGGCGGAGGGAAAAACCCCCTCCGCCCTGGTTTATTTCCTTCTGATCCGGTCCTATCGGGACAGGTCAAGCATTTGCTTTACCCGCTGATACATCCGGTCCACGGACAGGCTGCCGTCGTTTATGATGCAGGGGATCCCCAGCGCGGCGCATTCCCCTTCGATCTGCCCGGCAAAGAGGATATCTCTCTGCATCCAGCGATCGAAGGCCGCAGTCTGATCCGAGCAGCCGGCCAGGACGCGGGACACCCATTTCCGTTCCCGGTAATGGGTTATCTGGAATTCGGGGGTGGAGATGATCGTGATATAGCTTTCAGCGCCGCGGGATTTCACGACTTCCGGCGTGAACGCCGCCCCTTCCGCCACGATCAGCTCTGCCTCGACGGCGTCCAATCCGCGGAAGACATCCGGCGCGATCTCCCGGTAGATCTGAAACTCTTCCCTGCACTGGACCTCCGGATCTCTCATCCAGATCTCTTCGGAGGACAGGGACAGGACGCTTGTGCAGGCCGGACTTCCCCGGTCTGCCGCCGTCCGGATCAGCTCGTCCAGATGCGCGTCGACCTTGTAGCAGCAAGCGCCGTATTCCTCTGCCAGGCGTTCCGCTGCGGTGCTCTTTCCGCTGCAGGGCGAACCGCCGATGATCACGACTTTTTTCCCCATTTCCGCCCCTCCTCCCGAAGCAAAGATCCGGTCCTGTCCCAGCCGGCCGATCCGCTTTCCTCTGCCGCAATTAAATCACAGATCCCGGCTCCTTTCAATGCCTGCGGCCGGATCCGGGGATATGCATCCTCCCATGGATTGACAACACGGCGGAAACCCGGTAAACTGATGCTCCGGAATGCGGCGCGGAAGCCCGTCCGGAGGGAGGGCTCACGGAATGTGGTGGAAGAAGAACAAATGGAAGGTCATCGTGCCGGTGCTGGTGATCGCGGCCCTGGCCGCGGCCTTCTGGATCGGCGGCGGATCCCCCGCGGACAAGGGCTGGAACGCGGGCGGAAAGGCCTCCCCTGCCCCTGCGTCCGCAGCTCCGCAGACCGCCGCCCCCGCCGCAGCGGCGACGAAGGAAAGCGCCGACTTCACCGGCGTCAAGCTGCTTATCGCCGAGGATAACCCCATAAACCTCGAGATCGCGAAGATGATACTCTCCAACGCGGGCTTCACCGTCGACACCGCTGAAAACGGCCGGGAAGCGCTCG
>JAFZVM010000017.1 GCA_017617795.1 Oscillospiraceae bacterium | reverse complement strand
GCCGGTGGTTTCCGCCACCATGGAGGGCTGCCTGGAGAACGGCGCCGACGTCATGTGGGGCGGCGCGAAGTACAACTCCTGCGGCGTGGCCGGCGTGGGCATCGGCAACCTGGCCGACTCCCTGCAGATGATCAAGCACCTGTGCTTCGATGAGAAGACCAAGCGCTGCACTCCTGCTGAGCTCTATGACGCCCTCATGCACAACTGGGAGGGCTACGACGACCTGTACAACTACGTGAAGAACGAGGCGCCTCACTACGGCAACGGCGATCCCGAGGTGGATATGTACGCCAAGTGGGCTTCCGACATCTTCGCCAAGGAAGTGAAGAAGGGCTCCGGACCTCGCGGCAACGGCTGGAGCGCCGGTCTGTGGCCGGTCACCACCAACGTGGCCTTCGGTCTCTCCACCCCCACCACGCCCGACGGCCGCAAGCTGGGCGAGCCTCTGGCCGACGGCTGCTCCCCCGTGCAGCAGATGGACAAGAACGGCCCCACCTGCGTCCTCACCAGCGTGGGCAGCATCGACCACCGGCAGTTCGCCAACGGCACGCTGCTGAACCTGAAGTTCAGCCCCAGCTGCCTGAACGGCGCGGACGGCGTGGAAAAGCTGACCCAGCTGCTGAAGACCTACTTCTTCGATTACCTGGGCATGGAGGTACAGATCAACGTCATCTCCGCCGAAACCATGCGTGCCGCCCAGAAGAATCCCGAGCAGTACAAGGACCTGGTGGTCCGCATCGCGGGCTTCTCCGTGTACTTCGTGGAGATGCACCGCAACGGCCAGAACGACGTCATCAGCCGGACTGAGCTGAGCATGTAAATTTACTTCTAAAGGGAGCCTGGCTTTGCCAGGCTCCCTTTGTTTCTCACCGCAAGGAGGATAAGAGGATATGAAATACCCAAGGCCGCCGTACAAGGATCCCGGCGTCAGGACCTTCAAAAGCCGCGGCATGATGGGCATGCCCGGAACGGAGCTGCCCGTGCCCGACTATCCCATCTCCATGAAGGAGAATTTCCGCCGCCTGGCAAAACGGGACAATCCTCTGTGGATCACCAACAGCGCCACGGAGATGAACTTCGCCATGCACTTCATGCTCACCGGCGCGCCGGAGGCTGATTTCTCCCGGAAGGACCGGCATGAGTTCACGGACTGGTTCGGCGTGCAGTGGATCTTCATCCCCGAGGTGGGCGGTCCCATGCTGAAGCCCGGCACCTGCTTCATGGACGACGTGACCCAGTGGGAGAAGAAGGTGAAGCTCCCCAACCTGGACGAATGGCCCATCCGGGAAAAATGCGCAGCCTGGCTCAAGACCTGCGACCCGGAAAAGATCACCCAGGTAAACGTAGGTCCTGGCGGCACGGAACGGCTGGTGGCCCTCATGGGGGGCTATACGAACGCCATGCTGGCCATGGCCCTGGAGCCGGAGGCGGTGAAGGACCTGCTCATGGCCCTGGCCGACTTCGAGTGCAGGCTGATCGACCGGTTCTGCGAGTGTCTGCCCATCGACTTCATCACCTATCACGACGACTGGGGCACGGAGCGGGACACCTTCTTCAGCGAGGCCATGATGGAGGATATGGTCTTCGAGCCCACCAGGAAGATCTTTGACCATATCCACAGCAAGGGCATCATCGTGGAGCACCACTGCTGCGGCCATATCGAGCGCTTTCTCCCCTACCACATCGCCGCCGGGGTGGACTTTCTGCAGATCCAGGATCGGGCCAACGACTTCGCCGCTTACAAGCGGCAATACGGGGATAAGATCGGCATCGAGGTGCCCGTCCGTCCCGAAGTCCAGGACCATGACAGCGTGATCCGGGCCGTGCGGGACATGGTGGATACCTTCGGGAAGGGCGGCGGGGTGTTCAGCTCCGTCTCCGCCCGGGATCCGGAGACCGCCTGGGACGCGGTGGCGGAGCTCTACTGCTACAGCCGGGAGAAGTACGACGAGGAGCAGGGACGATAGATCAAAACGGGAAAACGACAAGGGGCTGCCTTCCGGCAGCCCCTGAGCCCCTGTTTTATGCGCGGTATTTTTCCGTGTACCACTTCGGTATGCACGTCCGGAAACCGTCGTAATCGTCGAACGCCGTCCGGCAGCGGCGGATCATGCCGTCGATCTCCTCCCGCCCGAATTTCTCCGCCCACTTGATGGAGTACAGGGAGGCGTGGGCGACGTACACCGCCAGGGTCCTCCAGAAGGACTCGGGAACGGCGTCCCGGAAATAGGCGTCGATCTGGCCGACGCACCAGGGCACGCTGACCTCCCGCCCGAAGCTCTCCAGCTTGTAGAACTCCTCGTAAGGATCCCCCACCTCCCAGCGGTTGAAGTCGATGACGCCGATGGTCCCCTCCGGCGTATGGATCAGATTGCCGGGATGAAAATCCCCGTGGAGATATACGGGCTTTTCCTGCCAGATCCGGTGGATGTTCTCCTTCACAAAACCCAGGGCGATCTCATCCCCCGGGATGCGCAGCGCCGATCCCTCGTACAGGGCGAGCTGCCGCAGTTTTTTTGGCTTCTTGGTCCCGGTGGGCACGTCCTCCGGGCTGAGGGGGATGGAATGGATCCGCCGCAGGATCTCCCCCGCCTCCCGGCCCAGGGCGTACTGCTCCTCTTCCGTCCGCTCCGGCAGGACCTCCTCCAGATCCCAGCCCTCCACCCAGTTCAGGAGCATATAGACGTCTCCGCTCCCGCGGCAAACGCCGAATTCCACGGGCGCGGACATATTTATGCCCGTTTGGGCGTATTTTTCGATGATCCTGTATTCCTTTTCCTTTTCTTCCCGCTGTCCCGCGTCGGAGAGCCGAAGCAGAAGGGACCGTCCGTCCTCCGTGACCACCCGATATTTCCGGTCCGCGGACCAGCCCTTTTCCACCGGGGTGACGGACTGCCAATCCGCGCTTGAAGCGATTCCGAAGAACCGGCTCACGTATTTTCCTCGATCAGGGCCAGGGCGCCGAAGAGCACGCTGTCGTCCCCCAGAGAGGCGCATTTCAGTTCCACGGTCTTCCGGATCTCCGGCATGCAGTACCGGTCCACCTCTCCCAGGATCTTATCCAGGTACAGGTCCCCCAGGGCTTCGATCACCCCGCCGCCGTAGAGCACCAGGTCCGGGCTGAAAATATTGATGAGGCTGCCCGTGGCCACCGCCAGGTAATGGCAGGAGCGGTCCACCGCTTCCATGGCCACAGGGTCGTTTACGGCCAGGGCCTTCTTCAGTTTCTTGCTCTTGAACACACCGGTCTGCACCGCCTCCCCCAGGAGGCTCGCCCTTCCCCGGGCTGTCTGCTGCCGGATATAGGCGCTCATGCCCTGCTTGCTGGAGAAGGCCTCCAGGCAGCCCCGCTGACCGCAGCCGCAGAGGGGCCCCTCGGGATCCAGGACCATGTGACCGATCTCCGCCGCCTTGAAGGCGTTTCCGGTGAACAGCTCCCCGTTCAGGATGAGGCCGCCCCCCACTCCGGTGCCTACGAAGACGCCCACCACGTTCCGGTATCCCCGGGCCGCGCCGAAGCGGTACTCTCCCAGGACGCCCAGATTCACGTCGTTGCCGATGAAGAAGGGCACGCCGAAGCGTTTCTTCATGGCGGAGCCCATGTCATAGTTCCGCATGGGCAGGTTGGGGGTGAACAGCACCACCCCGGCCTTCTGGTCGATGACCCCGGGGATGCTGGAGGCAATGGCGGCGACCTGCTCCATGGGGATGCCGGAGGCGTCCAGCAGCTCCTCCACCACGGAGAGGATCACCTGCTCCACGTTCTCCAGCCCTTCTCCGTTTTCCGCGGACTTTTTCTTGATGCGGTACACCGGCTCCCGGGCCTCGTTGAAGACGGCCCCCAGGACCTTGGTCCCCCCCACGTCCAGACAGATCCGATATTTCTCAGGCATGGTCTGACCTCCTTCAGCGTTTTCCCTCTCCGGAGAGGGTTTTGAAGCCCCGGCGCAGCCGGGTCCAGAAGGGCTCCGGTTTTTCCTGCGGGATCCGGCGGGCCGGCTTCATGCTCTCCTCCGTCCCGGAGGGCTCCCGATCCAGGCTCACCCGGCGCACGCTGAAATACTGGTACAGGGCCTCCTGGGAGGAGGTGCCCGCACCGCCTTCTTCCCGGATATAGCGTCCGTCCGCCTGCATGGTCCGGGATTTTTCCTTATCCCGCCGCAGGCAGTCCAGGATCGTATTGATCTGTTCCCGGGTCTCCGGGGTCTTTACTTCGATGAAGGCCTCCACCCGCCGGTCCAGGTTCCGGGTGAGCAGATCGCCGGAGCCCAGGAAGAGGCGCTCCTCCTCCCCCTCCCCGAAGGCGTAGATGCGGGAGTGCTCCAGCCAGCGGCCCACCACGCTTTTCACGGTGATGTGATCCGTCATCCCGGGCACGCCGGGCCGCAGGCAGCAGATGCCCCGGATGAAGAGCTCGATCTGCACCCCGGCCTGGGAGCACTGGATGAGCTTTTCCATGATCTCCCGGTTGTTCATGGAGTTCACCTTGATGCTCACCCGGCCCTTTTCTCCCTTCTGCCGCTCCCGCTCCAGGAGCTCCAGGACGCGGCTCTTGAAGTGCAGGGGGGCGATCCACAGAGCGTCGGCGGTCTGGGGCAGTCTCCCCGCGGCCATATCCGCAAAGGCGGCCTCCCCGTCCAGGCCGGCGGCCTTGTCCGCCGTGATGAGGGACAGGTCCGTATACTGTTCCCCCGTGACCTCGTTGTAGTTCCCGGTGCCCACCTGGGTGATGTAGCTCAGGTTCCCACCGTGCTCCCGGGTGATGACGCAGAGCTTGCTGTGGACCTTGAACTCGGGCAGCCCGTAGATCACCCGGCAGCCCGCGTCCTCCAGCAGCTCGGAATAGTCGATGTTGTTCTGCTCGTCGAAGCGGGCCCGCAGCTCCAGGAGGCAGAGCACGTCCTTACCCCGGTCCGCCGCGTAGGCCAGGGCGGCTGCGATCTTGCTGCTGGCGGACATGCGGTACAGGGTGATCTTGATACTCAACACCTCCGGATCGTCCGCCGCCTCATAGATCAGATCCACGAAGGGCATCATGCTCTGGAAGGGGTAGCTCAGAAGCAGATCATGCTTCTCGATATACCGGAAGTATTCGCCCTTTTTCAGGCCGATCTCCCGCGCCGGCTTTCTTTCCGGATAACGGAGGCCGTCCGAGCCGGCGATACAGGAGCGGAAGCTCAGGTCGAAGGGCGCGGAAACGCTGAATACCCGGCTCTCCGGCACCCGGAGCTTTTTCAGCAGCAGGGCTCTGGCAGGCTCCGTGAGCTTGCCGTAGATCTGCACCCGCACCGGCTGCTCCCGTTTCCGCTTGGAAAGCATGGAGGACATGTTCCGCCGCAGATCCTCGTTCCTCGCGGCGACCATATCCGTGAGGAACACGTCCGCGTTCCGGGTGACCTTCACCACGGCGGACTGGAGGATGGTCTCCTTCTTCAGCAGGAGGGGCAGGAAATGGCGCACCAGGCGGGTGGTGAGGACGATCTTCTGCCGTCCCTCGATCTCAAAGCTCTGGTAGGCGGGGATGCGGTGCAGGGGGACGATGGCCAGCTTGTTTCCCCCCAGGAAGGCGATGATATAGGCCTCCTCCCCCCAGAGGAAGGGGAGATTCTGGTCCTGGGCGATCACCTTGGGGAAGAGCAGATCCTTCAGGTCCCCGAAGAGCTTCTTACTCATGAGCTCGTCCACCTTGCTGATCTTCTTGAAGTCCAGCACGTCCACGCCGTTGTCCTTCAGCTCGCTGCGGACGATCTTCCACACGCTCTCCACCAGGGTCTGCTGCTCCGCCGTCACCCGCAGGGCCGCCCGGATCTGCTCTTCGGGCAGCATGCCGGAGACCTCATCCCGCTTATCCGGGGTGAGGATGGCGCGGTGGGTGAGGATGCCGATGCGAACCCGATAGAATTCCTCCAGGTTGGACTGGTAGATGGACAGGAATTTCAGCCGCTCCAGCAGGGGCACGGAGCTGTCCGCCGCCTCCAGCAGCACCCGCTCGTTGAAGGCGAGCCAGCTCAGCTCCCGGTTCAGAAAACAGGTTTCCTCCGCAGTGCTCTTTTTCTGCTTCTCCGCCATATCTCTTCTCCTACAGCTTCTCCCCGCAGGCCTTCTCCAATGCAGAAATGGTCAGGCGCAGGGTCTTGATCCGGGCGTATTTCTTATCGTTGGACTCGATGATGTGCCAGGGGGCGTTTTTGGTGCTGGTCTTCTCCAGCATCTCGTCGATGGCTTCCTCATACTGGGGCCATTTTTCCCGGTTCCGCCAGTCCTCCTCCGTGAGCTTCCACTGCTTCTCCGGGGTGTTCTGCCGGGCGTTGAAGCGCTCCAGCTGGGTATCCGGATCGATCTGGATCCAGAATTTCAGCACCACCGCGCCCCATTCCGTCAGCTGGCGCTCGAACTCGTTGATCTCATTGTAAGCCCGCTTCCAGTCCTTTTCGGTGCAGTAGCCCTCCAGCCGTTCCACCATCACCCGGCCGTACCAGGTGCGGTCAAAGATGGCGAAATGTCCGCTCCGGGGCAGCTGGGTCCAGAAGCGCCACAGATACTGGCGGTGCAGCTCATGGGGCTCGGGGGAGGCGATGGGGATCACGTCGAAGCCCCGGGGATCCAGGTTCCGGGCCAGACGGCGGATGTTGCCGCCCTTGCCCGCGGCGTCCCAGCCCTCGTAGCAGACCACCACGGGGATGCGTTTCCGATAGACCAGGTTATGCAGCTCTCCCAGCCGCCGCTGGAGCTTCTTCAGTTCCTTTTCATATTCCCCGTCCTCCAGGGCGGGGCTCAGATCCACCTCCCGGAGCCGGGGCATCTTCACCATGGGGAAATCCTCTTTGAAGGGCTCGCCCACATACCGGCCTGCCTCCAGGCCTTTGCGGATGGTTTTCGTCAGGAGCTTCAGGGCGTCCCGGACGGCGGTGCGCCTGCTCTCTCCCTCCAGCACATGCCAGGGCACGGTTTCCCCCGTGGCCCCCATGAAGTCCTCGTAAGCCTCCCGGAAGCGCTTATACTCCCGGTGCTGCCACAGATCGTCCTCCGTCACCCTCCATTCGGTGGAGAAGTCCTCCCGCAGGGCCCGGAGGCGTTTCTTCTGCTCCTCCCGGTCGATGCGCAGGAAGAGCTTCAGCAGGAGATACCCTCCGTCCCGGAGCTGCCGCTCGAATTCCGTCACGCTGCGGACATACTCCTGATACTGTTCCCCGGTGATCTCCCTTCGGAGATACCGGCGCACCGCGCATTCCATCCATCCGGAATCATAGAACATGAGCTGCCCGTTTTCCGGGATCTCCTTGGCATAGGGCCAGAGGAAGGGATACCGGTCCGCCCGCTGCGGACCCACCACGGGGGAGACGACGTTGTAGAATCGGGGATCCAGCTCGCAGATGAGTTCGCCGATGAGGCTGCCCTTCCCTGCGGCGGCCCAGCCCTCCACCAGGACGATCACCGGCAGGCCCGCGTCCCGCAGCTGCATCTGCTGCCCCGCCAGGGTCTCCCGCAGGGCTTTGATCTCCGCCCTCAACGCCTGTTCTTCTTCGGTCTTGTTCTTTTTGCTCATGGCCGCGCTCCTCTCTTTTCTCCCCATGAGGGCTTCCATCCCCGCGTTCTGCCGGTTTCTCCGGCGGTCTGCGGCCCCGCCGGTCATACTCTCACATATACAGTATACCATCCTCCGCCGGATTCAACAAGGGGAATGCGGAGGAAGGATGCTGTCTCCCTCAAGGCGGCTGACGGTTAAGAGGCAGAGGGAGATTCCGCGCCTGCTGGCGCAGCCCCCTCATCAGGCGCTGCGCGCCAGCTGTCTCGCTGCGGCTCGGTCAGGCGCGGCTCTGACCAATGAACGCGCACGTCCCTGCGAGGGGCCCTCGCGCACGGAATGCCTCCGGCACGTCATTCACTTCCGCGCCCCTGCTTCGCAGCCCCGGGGGAAGCCAGGGTACTGATCGTCT
>JAFZVM010000120.1 GCA_017617795.1 Oscillospiraceae bacterium | reverse complement strand
TATTCCCGGGCCGAGGCTCAGGCGCATCTCGACCATTGTCTGAAAAACAAGACCCAGGAGGTGGAAAAATACTTCTTCTGGAAGGCCGCCGTCATCATCTGCGACGCCACTTTGACCCTGGCGAAGCGCTATGCCGATCTCGCGCGGGAGAAGGCCGAAGGGGAGACCGACCCCGTCCGCAGGGCGGAGCTGCTGACCATCGCGGCCGCCTGCGATCATGTGCCCGCGCATCCCGCCCGCAGCTTCCATGAGGCGCTGCAGTCCATGGTGCTGGTGGGCCTAATGAAGGCTCTGGAGCACCCCATGCACAACCAGCCCCACTGGGGCCGGGGGGATACCTACCTCTATCCCTTCTTCATCAATGACATAAACTCCGGAAGGCTCACGGCACAGAAGGCTCTGGAGCTCCTGGCGGAGGTCATCGGCCGCTGGGGGACCCAACTCCAGGTACAGAGCGCCCTGCACAAGCAGACCCACCAGATTACCTACGGCATCAGCAGCATGAACCTGGGGGGTGTCGGCCCGGACGGGGTGGAAAACGCCAACGAGCTGAGCTACCTTTTCCTCCACGCGGTGGGCCTGCTGCATCTCAGCTCTCCCACGGTCATCGTCAACTGGACCTCCGCCTCCCCCCGCTGGTTCATGAAGAAGGCCATTGAGACCAACAAGCGCACCGGGGGCGGCATTCCCCTGTTCGAGAACGACGAGCACATGGTGGAATCCTTCGTGCGGGACGGTGTACCCATGGAGGAGGCCCGCACCTGGATCGGCCGCGGCTGCGTCTGGCCGGCGCTGCCCCAGCGCAGCGAGTACAAGGGCGGCGCGGCGGGCTTCAACAGCGCCGCCATGCTCCAGCTAACGCTGCACAACGGCGTGGCCATCACCGGCAAAAAGCTGGGGCTGGAGACCGGCGACCCCCGGGACTTCAAGACCTTCGACGAATTCTACGACGCCTACGTCAAGCAGCATAACTTCGTCATGCAGCGGACGCTGTGGCTGGCGGACATCGCCAGGGACACCCAGTATAAATACCTGCGCCTGCCCGCCCTCAGCACCTTCTCCATCCGCCAGTGCATGGACAAGGGCCGGGACACCATGATCCCCGACGTCCAGTGCGAATACGGCATCACGGACCGGGCCGTCATCGACTGCGCCGACTCCCTCATTGCCGTGAAGAAGCTGGTATACGACGAGAAGAGGCTCACCATGGACGAGCTGATCCGGGCCCTGGACTCCAATTTCGAAGGGGAACGGGGGGAGGAGATCCGGCAGATGTGTTTGGCCGCACCCAAATTCGGCAACGACATCCCGGAGGTGGACGAGCTGGCCGCCAAGGTGGGGCAGATGTCCGCCGACTCCGTGACCAGCTGGGATCACAGCCCCTACCCCGCCTTCAAGTCCGTCCGGGAAGGCCTGAGCTGGCACTACGCCGCCGGGCTGGGCGTGGGGGCCCTGCCCAACGGCAGGAAGGCCCTGGAGCCCCTGAACGACGCCTCCGCCTCCCCCATGCGGGGGATGGACAAGTGCGGCCCCACCGCCGTCCTCAACTCCGTCCTCCGGGGCGACTTCGGCAAGGGCAGCTATGTGGTGGCCCTGAACCAGAAATTCCCCCGCAGCACGGTGGCCACGGAGGAGGACATCGAAAAGCTGGTGGACTATACCAACGCCTTCCTGGGCGCCGGCGGCACCCATATCCAATACAATATCGTGGATTCCGAGGAGCTGAGGGACGCCAAGCTCCACCCGGAGGAGCACCGGGACCTGATCGTCCGCGTGGGCGGCTTCAGCGCCTATTTCGTGCAGCTCTCCCCCGGCATCCAGGACGACGTCATCGGCCGCAGCGAGCAAGTGCTGTAAAGCTCCGCGCCAATCGGGTAGGAGGTCACCCATTAGTTGAGTGACCGACCTCCCACACCACCGTGCGTACGGTTCCGTACACGGCGGTTCAACCGCATAAGTGCAGAGACTCGTACAGGTCAAGGACACTAACAAGTCCCGCCTGTGCGAGTCTTTTATTGGAGATTGCTGTTTGTACGCTTGCGTGTCTGGCGCTTCTCCAATAAGCTTTCCGGGAATAGGCAACTTCATGCGCCCGCCATTCTGCGAGTCCGAGTTTCATCAGGTTTTGAACTCTCGTTCTCGGTTTCTTCCATTGCTTCCAGATGTACATCCGAAAGCGGCGGCGCAACCATTGGTCCCATTCTTTCATCGTGTTCCGCATATCCGCAATTCCGAAGTAGCCAAGCCATCCGCGAATGTAGACCTTGACCTTTGCCATCACCACGCGGACGTTTCTGCCCTGACTGCGGGAAGTCAGTTCTTTCAGCTTCTGCTTTGCTTTCTGCAAGGACTTCGCATGGGTGCGAATGAACACGCCATTCTTCCCCTTCCCGAGTGCAAAGCCCAAGAACTTAAAATTTCGCTTTGCGTATACGCTTACCACCTTGCTCTTTTCCATGTTCATCCGGAGTTTGAGTTTTCCTTCCAAGTATCTCCGACTGGATTCAAGCAAGCGTTCCCCTGCCCTCGGCGTCCGGGCCAGCACCACAATGTCGTCTGCGTACCTGATGACGTGTACTCCCCGCCCTTCCATCTCCCGGTCGAATTTGTTGAGGTAGATGTTGGCAAGGAGCGGACTCAGAGGGCCTCCCTGTGGTGAGCCTTCTTCTGTCCTGATGCGGAGGCCGTCTTCCATGACCCCGCTTTTGAGGAATCGTTTCACCAGTTCCACCACGCGCTTGTCTTTTACTTCCTCTCGCACCATGTTCATCAGCAGGTCGTGGTTCAGCGTGTCGAAGTACTTGGACAGGTCAATGAGTACCGCCGTGGTGTAGCCCTGTTCTGCGTATTCCTTCACCTTCTGAATTGCCATTTGTGCGCTTCTGCCCGGTCGGTAGCCGTAGCTCCCGTCTGAGAACAGCGGTTCAAAGATTGGGGTCAGCTGTTGGGCGATTGCCTGTTGGATGATACGGTCTACGACTGTGGGTATTCCCAGCTTTCGCACTCCGCCATCCGGCTTCGGGATTTCCTTCCGCCTTACCGGCTGAGGCTTGTACTTGCCCCGCCGTATCTTGTCCGGCAGTTCCTCCCTATGTTCCCTCAGCCAAGGCAGGGCGTCCTCTACCGTCATCCCGTCGATGCCGGGCGCTCCCTTATTGGCCTTTACCCGCTTGTACGCCCTGTTCAGGTTCTCCCTGTCCAGGATACGTTCCAGCAGGTCTGCACCGTCCGCTTCTTTGGTTTCCCGTCCGTCAGCACTCCGCGCTCCCGCATACTCTTCATGTTCCGCATTATCCATTTGCGGGTAGCCCCCGTTGCCGGGGTATTCTGCTTTCGTCATACTGACCTCCTTCCTTCCGTTCTTCGGACTTACGATTGTTCGGCCCTTCCCGGTGTCTTTTCCCCCTCCCGGTACTATGGCCTCTGTTGACTTCTCACAGTTCGTTGTTACTACGGGTGTT
>JAFZVM010000119.1 GCA_017617795.1 Oscillospiraceae bacterium | reverse complement strand
CCAGGCACACCTCCGGGGCCAGCTCATGGGCGATGCGCACGGCCTCCCGGACCTTGGTCACCAGCTCATGCTCCGCGCTCCCCTTGGTGGAGAAGCTCAGCAGGGCCACCCGGGGCTCCGGGACGCCGCACAGGTCGTGGGCGGTGGCGGCGGTGGTAACGGCGATCTGGGCCAGCTCCTCCGCGGTGGGGCAGGGGTTCACGATGCAGTCCGCGTATACCAGCAGCCCTTCCTCCCCCAGGGCGGGGTTGGGGCAGTTCATGAGGAAGCTGGAGGAAACGATGCGGATGCCGGGCTTTGTTTTGATGATCTGCAGGGCGGGCCGGAGCATATCCCCGGTGGTGTGCACCGCGCCGGAGACCAGGCCGTCCCCGTCCCCCAGCTTCACCATGAGGATGCCCCAGTACATGGGATCGGAGGCCAGCCTGTCCGCCTGCTCCATGGTCAGGCCCTTGGCCTTCCGCAGCTCATACAGGCTCTCGATATAAAAGGGCCTCCGGCCGTCGGCTTCCGGATCCACGACGGCGATCCCCGAGACGTCCGCCCCCGCCTCCCCGGCGGCGGCCCGGATCTTCTCCGCGTTCCCCACCAGGATGGGACGGCAGATGCCCGCCTTGTTCAGCTTCTCCGCCGCCAGGAGGGTGCGCTTCTCGTCCCCCTCGGGGAAGACGATGCGCTTCGGATCCTTCTTTGCCTTTTCGTATACGCGCTCGATCATGCTCATGGGTCATTCCTCCTCGAAAAACGGGAATCCGCCCCAGACGGGCTTGCCCGTATAGGTGAGCACCGGACATTCTCCCCGGACCGCCGCCAGGGCGCCCCAGGCCAGGGCCTCCTGCTCCAGCTCACCGGGATAGACGCTCACCGGGGCGATCCAGCCGCACCGGTCTTCGATCCCGGCCCGGATATCGTCGAAGCGCATGAGGCCGCCGGTGAGCAGGATGCCGTCCACCTTGCCCTTCAGCACGGCGCTCTGTTCCCCGATCATCTTGCAGATCTGGTAGATCATGGTGTTCCACACCAGAGAGGCCTTGGGATCCCCCTCCTCCTTCAGGGCGTGGATCCGGTCCGAATCCGCGGTGCCGAAGAGGCTGACGAAGCCGCCGGCCCGGGAGCACATGAGGCGCACCGCCTCCACGCCGTGTTCCTCGATATAGTCCAGCAGGGCCAGGACGGGCACGGAGCCGATGCGGGTGGGGGTGAAGGCCCCTTCTCCGTCCGCCCCCATGTTTCCGTCCACCATGCGCCCGTGGTCGTGGGTGCTGACGGTGATGCCCCCGTCGATGTGGGCCACGATGAAATTGCAGTCTGCATATTTCCGGCCCAGCTTTTTGGCGTGGGCCTCCGCCACGGCCTTCTGGTTCAGCACGTGGGAATGGGAGACCCGGTACAGGCCCCGGATCCCCGTGAGCCGGGCGAGATCCCCGTACTCGTCCACGTTGGTGGGGTTCATGGTATAGGCGGGCTTGCCGTATTCCCGGGCGAACTCCCAGGCCAGCATGACACCCAGCTTCGCCGGGTGTTCGCTGCCCCCCACGGCGGCCACGGTATCCTCGAAGAGCTTCCGGTCGATGCGGGTGACGCCCCCGGGCTGGGTCTGGGCGCTGCCGCCCCGGCCCACGAACACATCGATGCTCTCGGGGGGGATGCCCTCCTCCTTCAGCATATCCAGGATGACCTGATACCGGAAGGGGGTCTGGTCGTTCACGTGGGGGTACTGCAGCAGCACCGGGGCGTCGTGGAACAGGCTGTGCTCGAAGCGGCTGGTTTCATTCTCGAACAGGCTCACCTTGGTGGAGGTGGAGCCTGGATTGATCACCAGGATGCGGTAAACGCGATTTTCCATGGAACTCTTCCTCTTTTGTGCGGATTCAATCGTATCTGCCCAGGTACTTTGCCGCGGTAAAGGCGGTGCCGGTGGCGTTCAGAATGGTGGAGCTCTGTTTACAGTCCCCCACGATGTGGAAGATGGGGGCCACGTCGTAGAAGGACAGGGCTTCCTCGGTGCGGGCTTTCATCCCGGCGGCGTAGACCACCGTGTCCGCGGGGTAGAAGACCTCCCCCTCGGGACCCTGGCAGCGGACGCCTTCGGCGGTGATCTCCAGGGCCTTGGTACGGTAATGCACGGGGATCTCATGCTGGATGAGCATATCCAGCACCGCCCGGCCGTGGCAGGAGTTGCCCCCGTCGTTGAGCATGAAGCCCATCTCCACGATCTCGGATTTCTTCCCCAGCAGGGCCAGGTGGATGCTCAGCTCCGTGCCCGCCAGACCGGCTCCCAGGATCAGCACCTTCCCCCTGGTCAGGGAGGGATCGTTGAATACCTCCACGGCGGAGTGGACGTGGGGCAGCTCCAGGCCGGGGATGGGGGGCTTCGCCACGTCGGAGCCGATGGCGCAGATCACCGCGTCCGGCTTCAGGGCGGCGGCGTACTCATGGGTGACGGGGGTGTTCAGCCGCAGGTCGATGGGCAGGCGGGCGATCTTCCGCTTCTGCTGCTCGATGTAGCCGTGGAGGGCCTCCTTGAAGGAGACGTCCCGCTCGCAGAGGATGGTGCCCCCCAGCTCCCCGCTCTTTTCGCAGAGGATGACCTCGTGGCCGTTCTCCGCCGCGGTGACGGCGGCCTCCATGCCCGCGATGCCCCCGCCGATCACCAGGGTGCGGCGTTTGGCGGCCTTGGGCAGGGAATAGTAGACCTCCCGGTTCCGCTGGGCCTCGGGATTCAGGGCGCAGAGCATGTCCCCGTGGCTCACGGTCTGGCTGAAGCAGGTGAGGCAGCGCATGCAGCGGCGGATGTCCTCCGGCCGTCCCGCCCGGACCTTGTTGGGCAGGTCGGGGTCGCAGTTCAGCTGCCGGGCCATGTTGATGATGTCCGCCTTGCCCTCCGCCAGGACCTTCTCCATGAGGTAAGGATCGGAGAAGCCGCCGGCGATGCCGACGAGGGACTTTTTCACGTGCTTCTTGATCTCGGCGGAGACGTCCGCGTGGTGGCCGGGCTCATAAAACATGCTCAGGTGGGTGCGGGAGAAGGACTCGGGATGCATGGTATCCATGGCGGAAACGGAAACGCTGATGATGTCCGCGTGGCCGTCCAGCTGCTCCGCGATGCGGCAGCCCTCGTCGATGCCGTAGCCGTCGGGCACGATCTCCGTGCCGCTGATGCGGATCTCCACCGGGAAGCCCCGGCCGCAGACCCGATGGATCTCGTCGATGGCCATGACGGCGAAGCGGCAGCGGTTCTCCGCGCTGTCCCCGCCCCATTTGTCCGTGCGCCGGTTCTCCTGGGGGCTGAACCAGTGCTGGAAGGCCCGGGAGTGGGCGGCGTGGATGCTCACCATGGGGAAGCCCGCCTGCTTGGCCGCCATGGCGCCGATGCCGAAGTCCCGGATGACCTCCAGGATCCGCTCCTCCGTCATGGCCTTCACCGGGAGCCCGTCCTGGTTCTTTTCCATATCGCAGGGGCCCTCCAGGGGGCGGCCGGTGGCCTTATAAATGCCGATGCTGGGCTTGCTGGGGCCGGAGCCGGTGAAGCACAGCTCCATGGTGGGAACGGCTCCGTGGCGCTTCACCACGTCCGCCATGCGGGCGTAGTTGTAGTTCTGCCGGTTCACGATGTCCCGGGGCCACTTGTCCTTGCTGAACTCCGTATGGTCGATGATGACCTCGCCCTCCGCCACGGTGGCTGCGCCGCCTATGGCGATGCGCTCGAAACTCATGAGGCCGTCCGTGCTGGGCTGACCGGGGGCGATATCGTCCGTGTGGCCCGTGGGGGCGCAGAACATGTGGTTGCGGTAGACCACGTCCCCCACCCGGAACGGGGCGAGAAGATGGGGAAATTCCTTGAAGGCGTCGACTGGCATGATGATCCTCCTTTTTCTCTTGCTTTTTTACTGCTTCTACTATACACCCTTTCGGGCGGGAGGAAAAGGAGGAATTGCGGCCGGGAGAAGGGAATTCGGCTTGGCATAAAGGATCGGCAATGTTATACTGATAACAAACAGATCCCGCATCAAGGAGGAGAATACAGCATGAGCACTCAGCCCTTTCCCCATCTTTTCGCCCCCATCGCCGCCGGGGGGACCCTGTTCCGCAACCGCATCTTCGCCGCCCCCACGGGGGTGTCCTTCGTGGACAGCGACGGCCTGCTGATGCCGGAGGTGGGCGCGTACTATGAGCGGAAGGCCCTGGGAGGCGCCGCCAGCGTATGCATCAGCGGCGGCGGGGTGAGCCGCCGGGGCATGGCCTACGGGGGCGGCATGCTGCCCTATACGAACCACCGGGGCATGCCCTTCTACAATTACGTCACCAATTCCATCACCCGCCACGGCTGCGTGGCCTCCCTGGAGCTGCAGCACGGGGGCATCCATTCGGATCAGGCCCAGGACATGGGTATCCAGATCTACGGCCCCAGCGAGACGGAGTTCCACGGCAAGCCCGTCCTGGCCATGACGGAGGAGATCATCGAAGAGACCATCGCGGACTTCGTAAAGGGCGCGAAATACGCCAAGCGGGCGGGCTTCGGCATGGTCACCCTCCACGGGGGCCACGGCTGGCTCATTCATCAGTTCCTCTCGCCCACCATCAACCACCGCACGGACCGGTGGGGCGGCAGCACGGAAAACCGCACCCGTCTGGCCCGGGAGATCTGCGCCGCCATCAAAAAAGAGGTCCCCGGGATGGTGGTGGAGCTGCGGATCAGCGGCTTCGAGGGCACCCCGGAGGGGTATGAGATCGACGAGGGCGTCCGCATCGCGGAGTGGCTGGACGGGTATCCGGATATCCTCCATGTCTCCGCCGGGGCCAGCACCTTTACCGTCACTCATCCCTCCATGTTCGACCCGGACGGGGTGAACGTCCGCCTGGCCGCCGCCATCAAGCCCCGGATGCGCCGGTCGAAGGTGGCCACCGTGGGCGCCCTTTCAGATCCGGCCTATCTGGAGGAGATCGTCGCCTCCGGCCAGGCGGATATCGTGGAGATGGCCCGGGGCCTCATCGCGGACCCGGAGCTGCCCAACAAGGCCCGCACCGGCCGGGCCGACGACGTGGACCGGTGCATCCGCTGCTACCACTGCTTCAGCGAGGTCATGTCCTCGGGCCAGTTCTGCTGCACCCTGAACCCCACCATCGGCCGGGAGGAGGAGTTCTCTACCGCCCCCCTGCCCGCAGAGAAGAAAAAGGTCGTCGTCCTGGGGGGCGGCGTCGCCGGGATGCAGGCGGCCATCACCGCCGCGAAGCGGGGCCACCGGGTCAGCCTTTATGAGAAATCGGACCGGCTGGGAGGCGTCCTCCTGTGCGAGGAGAAGGTCCCCTTCAAGAAGCACCTGGCGGAATACCTGGCCCGGCAGGCCCGGCGGCTGTACGACGCGGGCGTGGAAGTCCATCTGAACCGCGCCCTCACCCCGGCGGAGGTTGAAGCTCTGGGGGCCGATGTGGTCATCGCCGCCATCGGATCCAGGGCCGCCATGCCGGAGATCCCCGGCCTGGAGCGGACCGTGGAGGTGACCCGGGCCTATTCGGACCCCGAAGCCCTGGGGAAGAAGGTCCTGATCCTGGGCGGCGGCATGGCGGGCACGGAGCTGGCCATCTACCTCCAGAGCCTGGGCCGGGAGGCCGTGGTGATCGAGGCGGAGAAGACCCTGAACTTTGTCAACAACTCCTGCCACCGCAGCGCGGTCCTGGAGCAGCTGCGGAAGCGGGGGATCGAGGCCCGCACCCAGACCCGGGTGAAGGCCATCGAAGGAGGCAGGGTGCTGTGCGAGACCCCGGAGGGGGAGATCGCCCTGGAGGCGGACAGCATCGTGAACGCCCTGGGACGCACGCCTCTGCAGGAGGAGGCCGCCGCCTTCGGCCTCGCCGCTCCGGTGTTCTATCCCATCGGGGACTGCCTGGCGGCGAAGAACGTATACGAAGCCAACCGCCTGGGCTTCAATGTAGCCATGGATATCGGCAAATCCCTGAGCTGACGCCCGGAGATACAGGATCCCCCGCAGGAGCCGACAAAAGTCGCCTGCGGGGGATTTTCCGTTTTGATTTCATTGCGGCTCACCGCAGGACGCCCCGCTTTTCCAGCAGCCGGGCGAAGGCCAGGGCGAAAACCAGGGAAGCGATGTCCTTGGGCAGAAAGGGAAGGCACACGGACAACGCGGCGGCGGGGAAAGCCAGACCTGCGGTGCGGGCGTACCACCATGCCCCCAGCAGGTGGCAGAGCAGCAGGCCCGCCAGCCCCGGCAGGAAGCGGAGGGGGAGGGAACGGTTCCTTCCCAGACCGCAGCCCGCGGCCAGGAGGAGAAAGCCCCAGAGGAATCCCCCCGTAGGACCGACGAAGCGGCCGATCCCCCCGGTGAAGCCGGAGAACACAGGCAGCCCCGCCGCCCCCAGCAGCAGGTAGACCCCCACAGCCAGGGTCCCGTACACCGGGCCCAGCAGGAAGCCGCCCAGGGCGACGGCAAAGGTCTGGAGGGTGAGGGGCACCCCGGAGGGCAGGGGGATGGTCACCAGAGTACAGACGATGATCAGGGCGGCGAAGAGCCCGGTTCGGGCCAGGTCCGCCGCGGGAAACCGGCCCCTCATCCCGTGATCTCCAGGGGACGGATCAGCCGGACTTCCCCGGAGGAGAGAGCGGTCTCCGTACCGTCGGAAAGACGGAGCAGCAGGCGGGCGGAGTCGTCCACCCCCAGCACCAGGCCCTGTTGTTCCCGTCCTTCCCGGAGGAAGCGGACCTCCCGCCCCGTGAGGATGCTGCGGGAGCGGTATTCCTCCAGCCAGCCCTTGTCCGGCAGGGCCCGGTACAGGGGAAGGAACCGGTCCAGGATGGCGGCGATGAGGCGGCTGCGCTCATCGTCCTCCGGCTTCCCGGGAAACACCGCTCCGGCGACCTCCGCCAGCTCGGGGGGGAACCCTCCGGGGGGAGAGAACAGGTTCACTCCGATCCCCAGCACGGCGTAGTCCAGGCCGCCGCTCTCCATATCCATGGCCGCTTCCGTGAGGATGCCGCAGACCTTCCGGCCCCGGAGAAAGATATCGTTCACCCATTTGATCCCGGCGCCGCCGACGCCCAGATCCCCCAGGGCCCGGACCACCGCCACTGCGGCGATCCCCGTGACGGCCACGGCTTCCGCCGCCGGGAGCTTCGGCCGCAGGAGCAGGCTGAGATATGCCCCGGTGCCCGGAGGAGAGACAAAGGGCCGGCCCTGCCGTCCCCGCCCGGCGGTCTGGGTATCCGCAATCACCGCGAGGCCCTCCGCCTCGCCCCGGACCGCAGCCTCCCGGGCCAGGTCGTTGGTGCTGCCCTCCACCCGGTCGTATACCCGGAGCTGAAAATCTCCGGCTGCCCGGAGATGCCGGCGAATGGTCTCCGGATGGAGCTGTCCCCCGTCGGACTCCAGGGTATATCCCCGGTTGGGTCCGGCAGCGATCCGGAAGCCCCGGTCCTTCAGCCCGGAAACCGCCTTCCACACCGCCGCCCGGCTGAGTCCCAGGTCTGCGGCCATCTGCTCCCCGGATACCGCTTCGCCCCGGCGGGCCTCCAGGATCCGCAGGACTTCGTCCATGGCTGCCATGGTATCCCTCCCTGCTATAATCGTAAACCAATTATACGAAAAAGGTTTACATTCTGTCAAGCCGGGAGCGGAGAAAAGGAAAAAGCTCCGGCGCGGAATGCCGGAGCTCTTTCCAACGGAGAAGAGAAGGATGAAACTTGTATGAATAAGATGACACAGCTGATTCAGCCGGAGAGGAGCGTCGCCTTCCCCGGAGGGGCGGGAGAACGGAAACGGAGGCGGTCCGTCCTCCTCAAAAGAAACAGACCGCCCCCGCGAATACGCAGGCTCAGGCATCCCGCAGGCGCAGAGGCGCCGGGATGCGGCAGAGGGTTTCCTTCTCAAACACGGAAAGCGGGAACGTTTCCCTTCCCACTCTTGCGCGCCGGGAGCCCGGCGCGGCTGTCCAGGGGGCCGTGGGCTCGCGCCTTTAGGCCGGATGGATCGGAAACGACCATATGGAATTATCTTTAGTGAGAATAACACACTCGCCGGAAAATTGCAAGAGAAAAATGAAGAAAGAGCCCCGGCTTTTGCCAGGGCTTGTAAATTGCGGAAAAACCGGTGGTCCGCTTCCGGGGACGTCAGTATTCGCTGAGCCATCGGCGGATGGCGGACATGGCCTTTTCCCGGGTATCCAGGACCGCGGGGGAGCAGTTCAGCAGAGCCTGGAGCTCCTTCCGCCGGTCCGGGGAAAAGGCGAGCCGGGCGGCGTAGGCCGCCACCTGGGCGGTGAAGCCCGCCGCGTCCCCGGGTCTCCGGGTGCCCGCCAGGATGCGGGAGATATAGGAAGGGTCGTAGGCCAGAGCCCGGGCCAGGGCGCTGCTGCGGATATTCAGACAGCGGCATAGGGAGCTCAGCCGGGTGATATAGGTGGCGTGGTCCAGGCGCAGGCCGGTGCTGAGACATTCCCCCAGGGCGGTGTGCAGCGCATCCAGCTCCGCGTCGCCCCCGCCCCCCAGGGCGGCGAGCCCCTTGGCCAGCTGCCAGAGCTGGGGACTGCCCCAGCGGGGTTCCCGTTCCCCCCGGCGGTATCGGCTCAAGGTGCTTTTGCCCAGGCCGGAGGCGGCGGCCAGCTCCGCGTTGGTCCTGCCCAGCCGTTCCATCTCCCGATCCAGTAACTCCTGAAAGCGCATATCTCTTTCTCCTCCCGGTTTGAATCCGGTTAAAACTCCACGCCTCTTCGGGCGGCGACGCCCCGGTCGAAGGGATGGCGGCGCTTCACCATCTCCGTGATGTAGTCCGCCTCGGCCATCAGGGCTTCCGAGGGGTTCCGGCCGGTGACGGCCACCTCCAGCCCCTCCGGTTTCTGCCGCAGGAAATCCAGCAGCTCCGCCTCCGGGATGACCCCGTGATTGCAGGCGGACACCGCCTCGTCCAGCACCAGCAGCTCCGCGCCCTCCCGGGCCGCGGAAAGGGCAGCGCGCAGCAGGGCGGTGAAATCCTCCCGGGCGGCGGCCTTCTGTTCCTCGCTCATGCGTTTGAAGAAGCCGTATTTCCTGGGACATATCAGCACCCGGACCCCCGGCAGAGCCTCCAGGATCCGCAGCTCGGAGGAGGATCCGTCCTTGAAGAACTGGGTGAAGATCACCCGTCCCCCGGCTCCGGCGCAGCGCACCGCCAGACCGATGGATGCGGTGGTCTTGCCCTTGCCGTCTCCGCAGTAGAGATGGATGAGGCCCATGGTCAGACCTCCCGGTTCAGGACCCGGTACACCAGGTCCATGTCCAGATTGCTCCGCACCGTGTCCGCCAGCAGGTCGTACTGCCGCTCTTTGTACTCCGTCATGTCGAAGGTGCCCAGGGCGGAAAAATCGATGCCTTTTCTGCCGCACAGGGCCTTGAGGATCGTATCGCAGATCCCCGGGGCGTCGAAGACTCCGTGGACGTAGCTGCCGTATACGTTGCCGTTCCCCACCAGGGGAGGCAGGGCCTCGTCGCTGCGGCCCATGTGGATCTCATAACCCTGATAGGCCATGCCGTTCAGGTCCCGGAGCAGGCCCTCCACCCCGGAGAAGACCCCTTCCGTCTGGGTCTGCACCTTCTGGCCTCTGAAAATGGTGTCCAGCGGCAGGAGGCCCATGCCCCGGATCTCCGTTTCTCCGGCGGCCTCCACCTGCTCCGGGTCGGATACGCTGCGGCCCAGCATCTGATACCCGCCGCAGACCCCGAAGACCAGGGTCCCGGCGTCCGCCGCCTTCTGGACCGCCGCCTCCAGGCCGCACTGCCGCAGCCATTTCAGGTCCGCGATGGTGCTCTTGGTACCCGGGAGAAGGATCATATCCGGGTTTTCCAGATCCGCCACCTTTTCCACGTACCGGAGGGAGACGTTCTCATACCGCTCGAAGGGGCTGAAATCCGTAAAGTTGGAGATCCGGGGCAGGCGGATCACCGCCACGTCCAGGAGCCGCCGCCCCTCCTTCCGGTCGAAGCGTTCGGAGAGGCTGTCCTCATCGTCGATATCCAGATGGACGTAGGGGATGACCCCGGCCACGGGCACGCCGCACAGGTCCTCCAGGATCTTGATCCCCGGCTCCAGGATGGCCCGGTCTCCCCGGAACTTGTTCACGATGGTGCCCTTGATCCGGGCCCGTTCCTCCGGCTCCAGCAGAGCCACGGTGCCGTAGAGCTGGGCAAAGACCCCGCCCCGGTCGATGTCCCCCACCAGGAACACCGGGGCGTCCGCCAGCTTCGCCATGCCCATGTTTACAATGTCATCCTTCTTCAGGTTGATCTCCGCCGGGCTGCCCGCCCCTTCGATCACGATCACGTCGAAGTCCGCGGCCAGGCTGTTGTAGGCCTCCATGATGGCGGGGATGAACTCCGGCTTCCGGCGGTAATACTCCATGGCCTTCATGTTCCCCTGGGCCACGCCGTTGACGATCACCTGGCTCCCCACGTCCGTGGTGGGCTTCAGGAGGATGGGATTCATGCGCACGTCCGGGTCGATCCCCGCCGCCTCCGCCTGGACCACCTGGGCCCGGCCCATTTCTCCGCCCGCCTTGGTGATGAAGGAGTTCAGGGCCATGTTCTGGCTCTTGAAGGGGGCCACCCGCAGCCCATCCTGCCGGAAAATGCGGCAGAGGCCCGCCGCCAGCAGGCTCTTGCCCGCGTTGGACATGGTTCCCTGGATCATGATGCTCTTTGCCATGCTTACTCCTCTCCGGCCGACTTCATGGCGGCCAAAAGACGTTCGTTTTCCTCCCGGGTGCGCACCGCCGTGCGGTACCAGCCGGGGCCGAGACCGTGGTAATTCGCGCAGCTGCGCAGGGCGATCCCCCGGCGCAGCAGCTTTTCGCCCAGCTCCTCCGGTCCCCGGAAGAGCAGATAATTGGCGTCTGAGGGACAGACCCGGCATCCCAGCTCTTCCAGCCCGGCCTTCAGACGGGGTTTTTCCTCACGGATGACGGCCCTGGCCCGGTCCAGAAACTCCTTCTGTCCCAGAGCGGCGATCCCCGCCGCCTGGGCGGGCACGGATACGTTCCATGGCTGGCTGCAGGCGCTCATGCGCGCCAGCAGATCCCCGTCCGCCGTGAGGCAATATCCCAGGCGCAGGCCCGCCATGCCATAGCTCTTGGTAAAGGCCTTCAGCAGGAACAGGCCGGGCCATTCCTCCAGCCGGGAGCGCAGGCTCACGCCCCCTTCGGACAGGTCCAGGAAGCATTCGTCCACAAAGAGACGGGACCCCATCTCCCGGCACAGGGCGATCACCCGGTCCATCAGAGCGGGGGGAAAGAGCCGTCCTGTGGGGTTGTTGGGGGTGCAGAGGAATACCGCCTCCGGCCTTTTTTCCTCCAGGAAGGCCAGGATGCCTTCGTCGGGGAGGAAGCCGTTTTCCTCCCGCAGGGGATACCGGTCTACCCGGCAGCCCTGGCGCGCCAGCCCTTCGGAATACTCCGAGAAGGTGGGGGCGGTCTCCACCGCCGTTTTCGGGCGGGCGGCCTCTGCGTAGGCGTAGATCAGCTCCGCCGCCCCGTTGCCGCATAGGATCCGGTCGGGGGAAACTCCCTCGTGGGCGGCGATGGCGGAGACCAGTTCCCGGCAGTAGGGATCCGGGTAATCCCGCACCCGATCCAGGGCGCTCCGGACCGCATCCAGCACGGCGGGGGGAGTGCCCAGGGGATTGGTGTTCGCGCTGAGATCCAGAAGGACGCCCGCCTCATAGGCGGCGCCTCCGTGGGGATTCTTCTTTCGATACAGCATGTTGAAAACCTCAGGTGATCAGGAATCGGATCACGCAGCTCAGGATCAGAGCCAGCACCGCCGTCAGGGTCATGAGGCGGCAGGCCAGGGGGATATCCCCGTGCACGATCTCCCGCAGGGGATCGCCGATGTATTCCTTTTTGTGCAGCACGCCGTGGTAGACCGCGTCTCCCGCCAGGCGCAGGCCCAGAAGCCCCGCGCACATGGATTCCGTCTGGGCGGAGTTGGGACTGGCGTGCTTATACCGGTCCCGGCGGAAGATCCGCCAGCCGTTCTTCCCGTCCAGCCCCAGCAGGACGCCCGCCGGGAGCATGAGCAGGGCGGAGATCCGGGCGGGGATATAGTTGAACACGTCGTCCAGCTTCGCGGGATACCGGCCGATATTGGTATAGGGCGGCTCCGTATATCCCAGCATGGAGTCCATGGTGTTCACCGCCTTGTACAGGAAGCCCAGCGGCGCGCCGCCCAGGGCCAGGAAGAGCAGGGGAGCCACCACCCCGTCGGAGCAGTTCTCCGCCACGGTCTCCACCGCCGCCCGGGTGACGCCGGCGTCGTCCAGGGTCTCCGTATCCCGGCCCACGATCATGCTCACCGCTTTCCGGGCGTCTTCCAGGGTGCCGGTCTCCAGGGCGGTGTAGACCTTCATGCTCTCCACCCGCAGGGACTTGGCGGCCAGGATCTGCCAGCACATGATGGTTTCGGCGATGAGCCGGAGCCAGGGGCTGATCCAGCCGAAGAGCCGGAGCACCAGCCAGGGCGCCAGGAAGGACGCCAGGACCACCAGGATCCAGAGGACGGCTCCCGAGGTCCGCTCGCCGGATACGGTGGCGGGAAACCGCTTCCGCAGCTCCTTTTCCAGCAGGGAGATGAGCTTGCCGATGAAAATCACCGGATGGGGGATGGAGTGGGGATCCCCCACGATCTGGTCGATGATGAAGCCCAGGATCAGGGCCAGGACCGTGAATTTCAAGCCTTGTCCCCTCCCTGCAGGGTGAAGATGTACACCGGGTTCTGCCCCAGCATCAAATGGTAGGGCCCGGCCTTCTTCCCCCGGCTGACCTGGAGGCAGACGGTCTCCGCCTCCGAAAGGGTCTGATCCTTCATACAGGCGGTGAGCTCTCCCACGGATTCCAGGGCGATGGCGGTGGCCACCACCCGCACCCGGGGATTCTTTTCCCGGGCCAGGGCGAGGATCTCCCGGATGCCGCCGGAGCTGCCGCCGATGAACACGTGGGTGGGAGCGGGAAGCTCCCGGCAGGCGGCCGGGGCCGTGCCCTCCACGATCTCCAGGTTCCCCAGACGGAATTTTTCCTTGTTCTGCCGAAGCAGCTCGATGGCGTCGGAGCGCTTCTCGACGGCCCAGACCCTGCCCTTCCGGGCCAGAAGAGCCATTTCCACCGCCACGGAGCCGGTGCCCGCGCCCACGTCCCAGCACAGGGCGTCCTCCGTCAGCCGCAGCTTGGAAAGGGATACGGCCCGGACCTCGCTCTTGGTCATGGGCACCACCCCGTCCTCCCCGCCGCCCCGGAGGAATTCTCCGTCCGGCAGGCCGGGACTGACGATCCGGGCGGGCAGGTCCGCCTCCACCAGGGCCACGCTCAGGGGATCGAAGCGGCCGCTCTGCAGCTCCTCCGCCGTGCCCAGGGTGATCTTCTCCTCCGGGTAGCTGAGGCGTTCTCCCACGCTCACCCGGGTGCTTCCCAGGCCTGCCGAGGTCAGGGAGCGGCACAGGTCCGCCATGCCGTTTTCTCCCCCCACCAGGGCGAAGATCCGGGGATGATCCCGAAGGGCGGAGGGCAGATCCCCCTCCCGGCCGTGGAGACTCAGAGGGACCACGTCCGTGTAATCCGTACCCAGCCGGGCGCAGAGGGTCACCAGGGAGCTGAGCCCCGGCAGGACCTCCAGCCGGCAGCGTCCCTCCAGCAGGGGCAGGAGCTTCTTCGCTCCGCTGAAAAAGCCCACGTCGCCGGACATGAGCACCGCGAAGCGGCGCAGCTCCCTGTGGGAGAAAATATAATCCGCAATGGCCTTCGGGGCGATGGCGGCGTACGTTTCCTTTCCCGGTTCCCCGGCGGCCTCCAGCATCCGGGCGGCGCCGATGAGGCAGTCCGCACCGGAGATAGCCCTCCGGACGTCTCCGGTCATGCTCCCCGGACTTCCGGGGCCGATGCCCACCAGACTCACGGTGGGGAGGGGATCCAGACCGAAGCGGGCGCAGAGAAGGTCCACCGTCTCCTCCAGGCCCAGGCCCTCCCGCTGGGGCGGGCGGCCGATGACCACCAGCCGGGCGCCGGTCTCCCGGGCGGCTTCCGCCTTATCCGAAAAGCCCCCGGCGCCGCCCCCGTCCTTGGTCACCAGCCAGGCGGCGCCCACAGCCCGGAGGAGAGAGACGTTCAGCTCCCGGGAGAAGGGGCCCTGCATGGCGATGATGTGAGCGGGGGGTAGTCCCGCGGAGGCGCAGGCCTCCAGAGAGGAGCCCATGGGCAGCACCCGGGCGTAGACCCGGGCGGAAAAATCCGGGATGCGGGCAAACTGCCCCAGCTCCTTGCTGCCGGTGGTGAGGAGGATGTTCCCCTGGGTCCCCGCCAGGTATTCCGCCGCAGCAGGGACGTCCGGCACATACACCGCCCCCTCCGCCGTGCCGGAGGCGGGGCGCAGGAGACGCAGATATTCCGTGCCCGTATCCTCGCAGGCCCGGGCGATGTTTTCCGTAACGATGGGGGCGTAGGGATGGGTGGCGTCCACCGCCAGATCGAAGCCCTCCCGGCGGAACAGACCGGCCATATCCTCCCGGTCCAGGCGGGCGGCGGAGACCGTGAGGGTTTCCGCCTCCTCCAGGAGGGTCTCTCCGTATTCCGTAGCCACGCAGGCGGTCACCCGGATCCCCTGGGCGCAGAGGAAGCGGATCAGCTCCCGACCCTCTGTGGTGCCCGCGAATACGCAGACCTTATACATCCCGGTACCCTCTGGGGGTGATGAGCTTGCCCCCCATCGCCCGGGTCTGGGCATTGCCGATAAAGACGGTGCAGAACATATCCACCGCCGCGTCCCGCAGCTCTCCCAGGGTCAGGACCTTGCCCGATTCCCCCTCCCGGCCGATCATCCGGGCGATGCCGCAGGGACGGTCCTCCGGAAGCGTCTCCAGAAGGATCTCGCAGGCCCGGCGGAGATGGTCCGGTCTGCCCCGGCTGGCGGGGTTGTACAGCACGATGGAAAGGTCCGCCTGGGCGGCCCCCCGCAGGCGGGCGGCGATCTTGTCCCAGGGGGTCAGCCGGTCAGACAGACTGATGACGGCAAAATCGTGGGTAAGGGGAGCCCCCAGGAGGGCTGCGCCGCTGCAGGCGGCGGTGAGGCCGGGAATGACCTCCACCTCCGGAGCTTCGGAATCTCCCCGCAGCTCATAGATCAGGGCAGCCATGCCGTAAATGCCGCTGTCCCCGGAGCAGACCATGGCCACGTCCCGGCCCTCCCGGGCCAGCTCCAGGGCCAGGCGGCAGCGATCCGCCTCCTGGGTCATGGCGGTGGTGCGGTACTCCTTGCCGGGATACCGGTCCTTCACCAGATCCACGTACACGGAATAGCCCACGATCACCTGGCTGTTTTTCAGAGCCCGGTCCGCCCGGACGGTCATGTTGTCGTAATCCCCGGGGCCGATGCCCACAACGCTCAGCTTACCCAAAGCGCACCTCCGTATTTTCCGCCGCCAGGGCCACGGTGACGCCCCCGGCAGCCTGTTTTTTTACGATCAGCGTATCTGCCCCCAGAAGGGCGGCCCGCTCGCAGACGTTGTCCACCCCTGTGACCCGCTCCACCAGGGGGGAGGCGGTGAACTCCCCGGGCACCGCCCGGAGCTCCTCCGCCGTGTAGAAATCCGGAATGATCCGCAGCTCTTCGCAGTATTCCAGCAGCCCGGCCTCATCCTTCTTCAGGTCGATGGAGGCGGCCCTGCCGACGGCCCGGGGATCGATCCCCTCCCGGTCCAGCACCGCCCGCACCGCCTCCCGGATGGCCTCCCGGGGGGTGCCCCGGCGGCAGCCCAGCCCCAGATGCAGGGTCCGGGGGATGAGGCGCAGGGTCTTCCCGAAGGGCTCCTTTGTATACCAGCTCAGGGAGAGGCCCAGATCCCCCGTATCCCCGATATAAGTCCCATTGGGCAGCTCCGTCAGGATGGGAAAGTCGCTCACCAGAGGCAGATCCCGCTCCAGGATGGCGGCGCTGTAGGTCTTGGCCGCAGCCAGGCTGGAGATGGCCCAGCCCTGCCGTGCGGCCCATTCGTCCACGGAGAAGCGGTCATGGATATCCGTGGCGGTGGTCACCACCGGCGTGGCCCCCAGGAAAGCCGCCAGCCGCCTGGCCAGGGCGTTGGCCCCGCCGATATGGCCGGAGAGGAGGGGGATGACGTACTGCCCCCGGTCGTCCAGGCTGACCACCGCGGGATCCGTGGCCTTGCTGCGGACGTGGGGAGCGATCTCCCGTACCGCGATGCCGCAGGCTCCCACGAATACCATGGCGTCCGCCCAGGGGAAGAGCTCCCCGTAAAAGGGCCGGGGCGGGCGTTTCAGCGCCTGGAAACCGTTCTCCGCATACCGCTCCGGGGCGAATTTCCGCACCTCCCAGTCCGGAAAGGCCTCCAGCACCCGGCAGGCGGTGTCCCGCCCCTGTCGGCTGTAGCAGAAGAGGGCCAGCTTCACTTGCTGGCCTCCCGGAACTCCGTGGTGAAGCCCGGGTCGTACAGGAGGCTCCGGTCGTATTCGTTCCCCAGGCAGCCCCCCACGATGATGAGGCTGGTCTTGGTCAGCTTGTTCTGAGTGACGGTTTCATGCAGGGTCCCCACGGTGCAGCGGAAGACCCGCTGATCCGGCCAGGTGGCCTTGTATACCACCGCCGCCGGGGTCTCGGGCTTGTAGCCTCCCGCCAGCAGCTCCCGCTGGAGCTTCTCCGTCAGAGAGGTGGAGAGGAACAGGACCATGGTGGAACCGTGGGCCGCCAGGGATCGGATGCTCTCCCGCTCCGGCACGGGGGTCCGGCCCGCCGCCCGGGTGATGATCACGGTCTGGCTCACGTCCGGCAGGGTGTATTCCGCCCGGAGAGCCGCCGCGGCGCCGCAGAAGGCGCTGACCCCGGGGCAGACGTCGTATTCGATCCCCAGCTTATCCAGCTCGTCGAACTGCTCCCGCACTGCGCCGTATATGCTGGAATCCCCGGTGTGGAGCCGCACGGTGGTTTTCCCCGCCGCTTCGGCGGCCTTGATGAGGTCGATGACCTCCTCCAGGGTGAGCTTCGCACTGTTGTGGGTCTCGCAGCCGGGCTTGCAGTAATTCAGCAGATCCGGGTTCACCAGGCTGCCGGCGTAGATCACCACGTCGGCCTCCCCCAGGAGCTTCGCCCCCCGCACCGTGATGAGATCCACGGCGCCGCTGCCCGCGCCAACAAAATGTACCATCGTTTATCCCTCCATTGCCTTTTTCAGCAGATCCCGGGCGTTTTCCGTCTCCCCCAGTATGCCGTACACGTTGGAGAAGACCAGCACTCCGGCCTCCAGCTCCTCCCCGGCCCGGTGCCGCAGATTTCCCGCGATCCGCTCCGTGAGCAGCTTTAACGTTTCTTCATAGACGCCCTCTTCCTGCAGGATGCGCAGGGCGTCGTCGCAGGCGGCGCAGTCCAGCATCTCCCGGACCCGCTCCCCCCGGAGCCCGCAGGCCCCGCCGCAGGCCGCCAGGATATCCATGCGGCAGTCCCCGTACTTGGAATGGGTGTTCATCATGTTTCCCGCGATCTTCACCAGCTTGCCGATATGGCCCACCAGCACGAAGCCCCGGAAGCCCAGCTCCCGGCAGAGGTCGATCCCGTCCCCGATGAAGTTGGATACCTGGACCTCCTTCCCGGGGTTCAGCTCCAGGCTGTCTTTGATGAAGTCCGAGCCGTAGTTGCCGGGGGTGATGAGAACGTGCTCCGCCCCGTTTTCCCGCCGCTGCCGCAGCTCCACATGGATGGTCTCCACCAGGGCGGTCTCGCTCATGGGTTCCACGATCCCGGTGGTGCCCAGGATGGAGATGCCCCCTACGATCCCCAGCCGGGGATTGAAGGTCTTTTTTGCCAGCCGCTCCCCGTCAGGGGCGGAGATGATCACGCTCAGCCCTCCGGTCCAGTCCGTCAGGCGGATGACCTCCTCCAGATTCTCCCGGATCATCTGCCGGGGCACGGAGTTGATGGCGGCGTTCCCCACGGGCTGGTCCAGGCCCCGCTTGGTGACCCGGCCCACCCCCGGCCCTCCGTCGATGAGGACCCCGGGCTCGGCCGTCCGGCGGACCTCCGCGAAGATCAGGGTCTTGTCCGTCACGTCCGGATCGTCCCCGCTGTCCTTCCGGATGGCGCAGCGGGCCATATCCGGGGAAAACTCCCGCTCCAGCACCTCCAGCTCCAGGGGGATGCCCTTGGGGGTCAGGAGGCGGATGGTCTCCAGGGGCTTGCCGGTGAGGAGCATCCAGGCTGCGGCCTTGGCCGCGGCGGCGGCGCAGGAGCCGGTGGTATAGCCCATGCGCAGCTTCTTCCCGTCCTTGACGACGTACTGGTCCATCACCGCAGGATCTGGTACAGCAGGGCGTTCACGATGGCCGCCGCCACGTTGCTGCCCCCCTTGCGGCCCCGGGCCACGATATGGGGCACGTCGGTCTCGATGATCAGCTCCTTGCTCTCCACCACGTTCACGAAGCCCACGGGAACGCCGATCACCAGGGCGGGCTTCAGCTCCCCCGAGTCGATCAGTTCCCGGATGCGGATGAGGGCGGTGGGGGCGTTGCCGATGGCGAAGATGCAGGGCTTGCCCAGCTTCGCCGCTTTCTCCATGCTCACCAGGGCCCGGGTGACCCCCCTGGCCTTGGCTTCCGCCGCCACGTCCGGATCGGACATGAAGCAGTGCACCTCGCCTCCCAGCTTTGCCAGGGTGGCCTTGCTGATGCCGGACTTGGCCATCTGGGTGTCCGTCACGATATCGCAGCCCCCCTTCAGGGCTTCGATCCCCAGCTTCACCGCATGGGGGGAGAAGACCAGATTGTCCGCATAGTCGAAATCCGCGGTGGTGTGGATGGCCCGCTTGATCACCAGCTCGTTCTCCGGGTCCAGCTTCCGGTCCCCCAGGAGCTCCGTGATGATCTCGAAGCTGCGTTTTTCAATGTCCATGGGTTTGATCGTTTCAGGCATGCTCATGTTTGACCTCCAGACAGCAGGTATAGAAATTCACGGCAAAGGCCGGATTGGCACGGAAGTGGAAATGGGGGTATCCGGCGTAGAGCCGGGGGCCGGAGAAGACCGCGTCCCAGCTCCGGCCGGAGGGCTTCAATGCCCGGAAGCCGTCTCCGGTGCGGTCGGAGTCCCAGTGGTGGAACTCATGGCCACGGATCTCTTCCCCCGCCCGGCACAGAAGATTGTCCTCCTTCGCCTGCAGGGTGATGTAGCCGAAGCGCACCAGCTTCCCCGTGTCCCGGCTGCCCCCGGGAAGGAATCCCACCATGGGGAAGCCGGCGATCTGCTCCGTCAGGTACATGAAGCCGCCGCATTCTGCGATGCAGGGGAGTCCCCCCTCCAGGGCGGCTTTCACGGAGGCCAGCATGCCGCGGTTCCGGCTGAGCTGATCTGTATACAGCTCCGGGTAGCCTCCCCCCAGGTAAAGCCCCTGGATATCCTCCGGCAGAGCCGGGTCGGACTGGGGGGAGAAGGACACCAGCTCCGCGCCCAGGTCCTCCAGCACCCGGAGACTGTCCGCATAATAGAAGCAAAAGGCATTGTCCCGGGCCACGGCGATGCGCACCGGTTCCAGCCGGGGCAGCTCCGGAGGAGCGGATTCCACCGGCTCTGCGGAGCGGGCCAGGGCCAGGAGACCGTCCAGATCCAGGCTCTTTTCAGCCTGGAGGGACAGAAGGTGCAGCTTCTCCTTCAGGTCCTTCACCTCCGCCGCCGTTACCAGGCCCAGGTGGCGGCTCTCCAGGCTCACGTCCGGCATGGGGGGCAGATAGCCCAGGGGCTTTACCCGGTCCCCGAAGCGGCGCAGGATGGCGTCCCGGAGGCTGGGGTAGGTCATGGCGGTGCACTGGTTCAGGATCACGCCCCGGATCGGCGCCTCCGGACAGAAATCCAGAAAGCCCTGGAGGACCGCCAGCAGGGAGAGGGAGGCGCCCCTCGCCCCCAGGATCAGCACCACGGGGGTGGCGGTGAGGGCGGCGACATTGTGGGTGCTGGCCTCCGGCGCGTCCATGCCCAGGCCGTCATAATAGCCCATGACCCCTTCGATCACGTTCACGTCCCGGTCCGCTCCGTTTTCCGCCAGGAGGGAATTCAGGGTGCCGCCGTCGAAGAAGAAGGGATCCAGGTTCGAGGTCCCGGCGCCGATGATCCGGCTGTGGAACATGGGGTCGATGTAGTCCGGCCCGCATTTGAAGGCCCCGACCCGGAGCCCCCGGTCCGTCAGGGCCTGGAGAACGGCGCAGGTGACGGTGGTCTTCCCGCAGCCGCTGTTGGTGCCCGCCAGGGCGAGCCGGGGAACCGATGTTTTCATGGGCGCTCCCTCCCGGAAAAAAGAGAAGCCGCAGCGGTCATCCTGACCGCTGCGGCCGTTTATCCGCAGTCCAATCCTGTCCGAAGGCCCTAATGCACGAGAGCCCGGACGAAACCCAGCTGAGCAGGTCTCCTGACTTGCGCATCCCCGGTCCGCGCACACCTTCTCGGGTTACCCCAATGGCTGGGCTCACGCCCTGTGCGCGGCCTCCGCGCACACAGTGGCGGTACCGCTCCGGATTCGCACCGGATTCCCTATTCTCCGCGCCCCGTAAGACGCGGCACTCAGCCTTATACAGATTTTTTACAATTATATCCCTGCGTCCCAATTTTGTCAATGGCGAGGGAACGACGTCGGGAAGGGGAAGAGAGTTTGCAAAAGGGGGCGCTGCAAAGGCAGCGCCCCCATATCCCGGACCCCGGGTACGATCCTCTCAGAACAGCCCCTTGATCCACTCTGCCAGGGGCAGATAGGCCAGGGGGAGGAAGATGCCCGGGAGCATGTTTGCCACCTTGATGGGGTCCTTCCGCAGGCCCAGCATGTTCACCGCCATGCCCATGAGGATGACGCCCCCCACGGCGGACATCTCCGCCACCACCTCGGCGCTGAGGTAAGGACCCACCAGAGAAGCCAGGAGGGTCAGCGCCCCCTGAAACACCAGGACGAAGAGGGCGGAGAAGGTGACGCCGATGCCCATGGCGGCGCCGAAGGCCATGGAGGAGACGAAATCCAGGGCGCTTTTGGCCAGGATGATCCGGTAATCCCCGTGGAGGCCCGCCTCCAGGGAACCCATGATGGTCATGCTCCCCACACAGAAGAGGATGCAGGCGGAGACGAAGCCCTCGGTGAAGCGGCTCTCGCTCTTCCCCCGGAGGAGGCTCTTTTTCAGCCAGTCCCCCCCGGCGGTGATCCCCTTGTCGATATTGATGAGCTCCCCGATCAGGGTGCCCAGGGTGAGGCAGACGATGATGCACAGGACGTCCTGGGTCCCCAGAGCGCTCTGGATCCCGATGAGGGCGGTGCACAGAGCCAGCCCGACGATCAGGGCGTCCAGGAGCTTCTGGCGCAGCTTGCTGCGCAGCAGGATGCCGATGAGGCTTCCCGCCAGCACGGTCCCAACGTTCACGAATACCGCAGGCATGTGGTGTTCCCCCTTTTTGCGATGGGTCATGCTGCATGATACCCCGCCGGAGCGGCGGAGTCAAGAGGGGGGAAGTTCCGCTTCGCGTTGACAGGGAAGGACGCCTTGGGTATACTGAGAAAAACAATTCATCGAGAAAGGATGAACGATATATGGGATCCATCATCGAGAACGCCGCCCTGAACCAGATCAGCTACGGCCTTTTTGTCATCAGCACCTGGGCGGGGGGCAAGGACAATGCCTGCATCGTGAACACCGTGTGCCAGGTCACCACCAACCCCCGGGTGATCACCGTGGCGGTGAACCGGGATAACTATACCCGGGACCTGATCCTGAAGTCCCGGGTGTTCAACGTTTCCATCCTGTCCGAGGAAGCCCCCTTCTCCCTGTTCCAGGATTTCGGCTTCCGCAGCGGGCGGGACTGCGAGAAATTCGCGGACCGGGAGGACGTCGCCCGGAGCGCCAACGGCCTCTACTACCTGACGAAGTACGCCAACGCCTATCTCTCCGCCAGGGTGCTCAGCGTCACGGAGCTCAGCACCCACACCCTCTTTACGGCGGAGGTGCTCGCCGCAAAGAAGCTCTCCGACGTGCCCAGCGCCACCTATGCCTATTACCACGCCCACATCAAGCAGACCGCGAAGAAGCCCGCGGCGCCGTCCGCCGGGAAGGTCTGGGTCTGCACCGTCTGCGGCTACACCTACGACGAAGCCAAGGAGGGCGTCCCCTTCGAGAGCCTGCCGGAGGACTGGGTCTGCCCCCTGTGCAAGCACCCCAAGTCCGATTTCGTGCTGCAGAGCTGAGATCAGAGAAAAAACAAGGGGAGGGACCGGGTCGGTCCCTCCCCAAATCTATTCCGGTTTATTCGAACAGCAGGATCGGCTTGATGCTCTTGCCGCTGGCGGAGTCCGCAAAGGCCTGGTGGATCTGGTCGAAGGGATAGTAGGCCGCCAGCTTGTCCACGGGGAAGCGGCCTTCCTTATAGAACTGCACCAGCTTCGGGATGAAGGTCTGGGGCTCGGCGGCCCCCTCCACGGTGCCCGCCAGGGTGCGGCAGGAGCCCACGAAGATCATGGACATGTTCAGCTCCACATCCCCCGCGAAGCTCACGATCACCGCCAGGCCCTCCTTGGCCAGGCCGTTGAGCATGGGCGGCACCAGCGCCGCCGCGCCGGAGGATTCCAGGGCGAAGTTCGTCCCCCTGCCGCCGGTGAGGCGCAGGATCTCCGCCGCGATATCCGGAACTTCCTTCCCGTTGATCACGTGGGTGGCGCCGCATTCCAGAGCCATGTCCAGCCGGGAGGGCACCGCGTCCACGCCGATGATGGTGCTGCAGCCCGCCAGTTTGGCGGCCATGATGGCGCTCATGCCCACCGCGCCGCAGCCGAAGACGGCGACGCTGTCCCCGGGCGTGGGCTTCATCAGATTCAGCACCGCCCCCGCGCCGGTCTGGGCGCCGCAGGCCAGGGAGCACAGGGGCTTCATGTCCACCTCCGGGTCCACCTTTACGGCGCTGCGCTCCGACACGATGCAGTGGTCCGCAAAGCTGCCCTGACCGAAGAGGGAGCCCACGTCCCGGCCTTCGTCGTCCTTGATGCGGGTGCCGCCGCTCTGGTAAATGCCGTTGAAGAAGAGCTCGCTGCTGGTATCGCAGGCGTAGGGCTTGCCGCTGCGGCAGCTGGGGCAGTTGCCGCAGGATGGGAAGGACAGGATCACGTGATCCCCGGGCTGCAGGCTTTGCACCCCCGGTCCCGCCTTTTCCACGATGCCCACGCCCTCATGCCCCAGCACCATAGGCAGGGGAGAGGGGACCACCAGGTTCAGGGTAGAGGTGTCCGTATGGCAGATGCCGCAGGCCGCCAGCTTTACCAGAACCTCCCCCTGCCGGGGCTCGCCCAGCTCCAGCTCCCGGATCTCCAGGACGCCTTTTTCCACAGCCGTTGCCGCTTTGATCCTCATGATCGTATCCTCCGTATCTTCATAATGTTCTGTGTTCTTTTCCCAGGTCCCGCCTCAGGGGAGGCGGAACGAATAGGGGACCAGGTCGATGATCTCCACCCCCCGGCTCCGGGCGTAGCGCACGGTGCTCCCGGTGCCGCTGCGCATCCGCTGGAGATAGCAGACGCAGCAGGCGGAGCGGTCCACCAGGTACCGGTTGCGCCGCTGGTAAACTCCGGGGCTGTACCCCGACTCCAGGGTCACCACCCGGTCCGCCCGCAGGAGCAGGGCGTCGAACTGGGCCAGCTCCTCCCGGGACCAGTTCCCCTCCTGACGGTACTGCTCCGGAAAGGGCAGGACCAGGACCAGGGACAGCTCCGGCAGCTCCTCCTTCAGGGTGAGCACCCGTTCCGAGGCCAGTGCGTCGAAGCCCCGGGCGCCTCCCGCGCCGAAGTACCGCACGCCCCGGGCGTACAGGTCCCGGATCGCCGCGTCTGTCCGCCGTTCCAGTTCCCCGGGGGGCTCGCCCAGCTCCCGGTGACCGGTGAAGCAGGCAGTCATCCGCCGGATCTCCGAAAACCCCGACAAACCGGTCCCCCCTCTCCTTCAGATACCGTATTATATACCATTTTCCCCCGGGAAGGAAGCCCGGAAACGGCCGCAGGCCCGGAGTTTTTCGGGGATCCGCACCGCTGTCCCGAGAGTTCTGGAACGGACGGGGGCAACAGGGCTTCCGCGCCTGCGGGCGCGGCCCCTCATCAGGCGCTCCGCGCCAGCTGTCTCGCTGCGGCTCGGTCAGGCGCGGCTCTGACGTGCCACCGGCACGTCATTCACTCCCGCGCCCCTGCTTCGCAGCCCCAAGGGAAGCTAGGGTGCTGATTGTCCATGCGTCCCGTTGCTCAAAACGCAGTCCCTTATCCCCCGTCCCCGCCGCGCGGTTTGGCTTCCCCGGGGGGGGAAGCTGTCAGACGCCGTCTCCCGCAAGGCGGATGACTGATGAGGGGTGG
>JAFZVM010000118.1 GCA_017617795.1 Oscillospiraceae bacterium | reverse complement strand
CCAACGGGAGACGTAGGACAGGGGACGGGAGTTCTGCACGAAATAACGGGATCAGATAACATATGCGGGGGGATCCAATGGGGGGCATTCGGCCCCCCTTGGCCGGGAGGAGGGGCCTCGGGGACCCATTCGGAAGGTTCCCCGGGCGATCCTTTGGTTCCTTTCCCATCGGGGGGAAAGGAACGCCTCGCCGGCGAGGCGGCCTGAATGAAGGAAAACTCTCGTATTTTATTCTTTTGCCTGCAGCTGTTCCAGCACCCGTTTCCGGGCGCAGAGCCAGGCGAAGACGCCGCTGCCCAGGGCGCAGGCGGCCAGGTGCGCGGAGACGTAGACGGCGAAGGGAACCACCACCGCACTCAGTTCCGGACGCAGGGCAACCAGTACTGCAGCGATGCCCAGCACCAGCCCCGCCAGGGCGCATAATACCTGGGACAGGGTATACAGGATCACGCAGTCCCTGGCCCGCACCCCCAGGGCCCGGAGTATGCTGATCTCCTTCGAGGAATGGAGCACGATAAGTCCCGGCAGCACCCCGCCCAGGAGCAAGGCCGCAGCCACCGCCAGTGGATACAGGCTCTCAATGAGCCGATGGATCTTATACATCCGATCTGCGTAGGAGGTGTCCATGGTGAACTTTACCGCAGATTGGTTTCGATCCAGCTGTTCCTTGACGTAATCCGAAAACATCCCCGCCTGATGATAATCCAAAAGGGTGTATTCCGCGATGTCCAGCCGCAGCTCAGATGTCAGGAATGTCACTGTAAACCGGGCTTCAGTGGGGATGAACACGGTGTTGTTACTTGCACCGGACTGGATAATGCCCACCACCAGGAAAAAAGGCCGCCGGGCGTCCCGCCGATCCATATCCGTCTCCCCGGACTTCAACGGGTCGAGACCCATGGCGGTGACATGATTCCACCATTCCGTTTCATTCACACGCACCTTGTCTCCCAGGGAAACACCCAATTCCTGCGCATGGGAGGCATACATCACCAGAACTTTGTCCTTGGAACCCGTGAGCTGCTCCTCGTCCCAGCCCTCCAGCCACTCTACTGGCTCCGTCACCATGTGATCCAGTCGGTTCGTGAGGACCGCCGTACAGTTCTGCATCTCCACCATGGCGTTCTGGGCCACGTACTCATAGTAGGGGTCCCGCACATAGCCGCTTTCCGCGATCTTCACTGCCCGTTCGTAACTGAGGCCACCGGAGACTACTCCCTTGACCTCCACGTTTTGGTAGGCTTCCGCATAGATGCCCCGAAGAACCGTCACCAGGCCGAAGGCGAAGGCCAAAAGGGCCGCCAGCAGGAGGCTCAAGGCGCTCCGCCCCAGGTTTCGCCCCATAAGGCGGCGGAGATACCGTCCGCCCCAGTTCGTGCTCCGGCTGCCGCCAAGGGAAACGGCCCCCTCATCCGTCAGCCGACTTGCGGGAGACGGCGTCTGCCACCTTCCCCCGGGGGAAGGCAGGGTGCTCCCTTCGTCCCCCGTCCTGCCGCCGCGGCTGGCATCTCCAGGGGGAAGCTGGCGCGAAGCGCCTGATGAGGGACCGTCCGCCAAGGGGGCAGATAAGCCGTATGCGTTCCGCACCCGCTCTTTCCTTCTTGCCCCGTCCCCGCTCAGCAGCTCCAGCACGCTCTTCCGACGGATGAGCAGGATCCCGCCCCAGGCAAAGGCGGCCAGGACCAGGAGGAAACCAAGGGTCCCCAGGATATACAGGCCCGGACCGGCGGGGGTGTGCATGGCAACGGCCTCCATAGCCTCCGCCTGGGCCTGAGACAACTGCCGCAGGCTGAACACCCGGGCAGCTATGGACCCGATGATTGCTGCCACGACCCCAAGCGCCAAGAAGGGAATATACAGCCGCATAGATGCCCCCCGTTTCGGCATGCCCAATGCCCGGTAGATGGCATATTCCCGCTTCTTCCGCCCGATGAAGAGCCAGACCGTGAGCACCAGGGCAAATACCGCCGCCCCGCCGAAGACCAGAAGCTTCACCAGAGCGATGCTCCGGGCCTGCATCAGGTCCGGCCCCACGGCGGACCAGCCTCCATCGCTGAACACATAGCTGATACTCAGCTCGTCCAGAATGGGCAGACAGTCCTCCATAAAGGGGACGATCTCTTCTGCATTTCCTACCACGAAGCTCACTTCGCTGGGCTTAAACTCGTGGCCCTCGGCATTCCGGCACTCCGGCAAGAAGGAAGAAGGCACAAATATTGCGTTATTGCTCCAGCACCAGAAGCGGTCTCGGAACACGTGGTTTCCCTCGTTAAGATCCCGCCAGGCACCGATGATTGTAAAGGCCTGCTCCGTGTAGGCTGTACTCTGCCTGCCCCGGGTTGAGGCCACGGCCCCCAGGGGAGCGTACTGCTCGCTGAGGTAATTGCCAAGATTCAGTGTAATACTGTCCCCGACTTTCAGCCCGCTCATCTCCAGGAAGTCCGTACTCACCACGCACACGGGCTGCCCCGCATCCGTTGGGGTAATGAATCGCCCCTCCTCACAGACCATGCGGCCCTCCGCCACACGGCGCTGGGCGGCCATGTCGTCCCCGTACACCACGTCAAAGGTGTGTACGTCGTTGTTGGTGACCTGGATTAGCTCCCGCAGGTCGGCAAATTCTTCCATTTCCAGCCAGTTCTCCGGCAGGTCCGTGATATCCACAAAGTAGGGCCACCAGCCGATGAGGGTATCGTCCCCCACATCGAACCTATGGAACCATCCCTCCGGAACATATCCCCGGTAATCGTCCGCAGGCGCGACTGGCCTCTCGGAACAATCGTTGCGCAAAACCATCACATACCGCCGCCCGGGTTGCAAAGCTGCCGCATCCTCGATGAACAAATAATTCTCTGTGGTGAGCATGTTAAGCCGTTGCAGCGAATAATCCTGATGGGTCACGCGTTTATTGCCCCTGCGATTCTCCTCTTTGATGATCTGCATATATACCGCGTGCTGCTCTCGTTCCGTTTTACCTACAGCATCCAGGAGCCATGCCGGGTCCCCGGCCAGCAGCTCCACATCCTCCAAAATCAGGTCATCGATCGACTCCAAAGCGTCATCCATTTGATCCGGAACATCGATAAAATGGTCAGGAAAGTGATAAGCCACTGTGGCAGTGAGGACGGCCCGGGCAGAGTAGGGGAAAAAGTGGGTATCCGTATCCAGACGGGTGTAGTCCTCTGATACCCCGGCGGTGAGGTAACGCTGTTCTACCCTGGTAATATGGGGCAGGGCGATGAGCTTTTCCACCAGCTCCGCTCCCAGGCTTTTCTGGTGCGTGTTCTCGTAGGTCAGCACATAGTTGCCCCAGAGCTTACTGCCGTATTTGTCCGTCCTGCCGGTCCCATCTGCCAGGAGGAAGAGGTCAAAAATGGAAGCGTTGTCCGGCACCGACTCTTCCTCCACCGTCAGTACACCCTCGTACTTATCCCGGGCTTCCCGGTACTCCCGGTCCGAGATAGCGTATTCCCCCAAGTTGTACAGAAACAGGAACGCCGCCGCAGCCAAAAGCAGCAGAGTCATGGCGGTTTTGACCGGACTGCGCAACAGGCTTTTCAGGGATCTGGACAGTTTCACGGCATTTGCTCCTTCCCGATGATAGACGTCCCCACGGGTCCCGGTGCGGAGCAGGGTCAGCACCAGCACCTCCCCATCGATGTAGTAGACCAGCAGCCGGTTCGGCTGCACCTGGCATTCCCGATAGCCCTGCATATCCCCGCTCAAGGGCCGGTCACGGTATTCGGCGGGGAGGGTCTCCCCTGCGGCCAGAGCGGTGATGACTGCATTCAGGGGTCCCATATCCAGCCCCTTCTGCTGTGCCCGCCTGTAATCCCTCTTGAATTCGGCAGTCGGTTTGATGGTATACATCATCCTTCGCCTCCTCGGTCAGCTTTGCGTTTTGAGGGGAACGCAGATTGCCGCAGCCCTGTGCGCGCACAGGACTGTGCAATACCATCCGCTTGTTCCCGGCATCCGGTTCGGGATACTCAATCCGTCAGGTCCCGGAACAGCTCCTCCGGGTCTTCGTAGCCCTTGACGGACTTGTCTCGGGTGATGCTCGCCGCCTCCCGCATGGCCGATGCGGTGGCTTTATTGGGACGGTCCCGCTTGATCTCAAAGGGGATCCGGTTCTCCCGTACCGCCTGGCGGAAAAACACGGTGATAGCGGTGGTCAGGCTCATCCCCAGATCGGCGAACAGGTTTTCGGCCTGGGCCTTCAGCTCCGGGTCGATACGAACATTGAGGTTGGCTGTATTCGGCATGTCAGATCTCCTCCTTTTTTGTGATTATAACAGCGTTACGTTGTAAATACAATACCCAATTTATGCCTCCGCATTTGCAGCATGTTCCCTTCCCCTGTGGGAAACAGGAGAAACCGCCGCTCATCCCCCGTCCATCCCGTCCCGCCGCGGGCTTCCCGGTCAATATTCCAAAAAAGATCTCCCGCCTCCGTAGGGAAGCGGGAGATTCAGACTGTAGACAAAGCTCATGACAGCCTCGCAGAGTTCGCGGCTCGCACGCCGCAAATAGAATGGGAATCATTTTGGGCGGAATTCATTTCTGCCCAAAATACTGCTCGCGAAGCGCACTGTGCGAGCAAAGCGAGTGCGGGGAGCGCAGCGCACCTTTCTCGAATCGGAGCTCAGCGAAGCGGGTCCGATTCGAAGGCTTTCCTGGGCTCAGCCCCATTTGATGGTGTAGCCGGGGAAAGCCTGCTCGAACAGGTGCGTGATCTCGTCCGTGAAGCAGAAGCGCAGGACGATGGCCGCAGCCACCAGGAGCAGGATCCCGATGATCAGCAGGATCAGCCAGGCCCGGGCCAGGCTCCGCCGGGCGATCTTCCGGCAGACGCCGCAGGCCCAGAGGATGCTGAGGATCAGGCCCAGCACGGGGATGCTCATCAGAAAGAGCTGGACCGCCATGCCGATGCCGCTCATGGGGGCATAGGGGCTCTTCTTGCCGGGACGGGGCTCCGCATCATAGGAGGCGGACCGGGCCGGCTGCTGGGGGGGATACACCGGCTGGGCGGGCTGCTGATACACCGGCTGCGCGGGCTGGGCCTGGTAAGCCGGAGCCGCAGGCTGCGGAGCCGTGTACACCGGAGCGGCAGGAGGCTCATAGGCCGGTGCGGGAGCCTGGGGAACAGGATCCGGGCTCACCTGGGAAGCGGGGGTCTCCACCGGGGCGGGTCCCTCCGCCGCGGTGAACTGGGGGGCGGGTACCGCAGGGATCTCGCCCGCATTGATGGGATCCACGGGGACGGCCGGATTCTCTTCGGGACCGGGGCCGACGGTGGGATCAAACGTATCGTTCATGCTCATCCTCCTCCTTTTCGGGAAGAATCCGTCCCCAAAAGCGGGGTCGGGCAGCCGCAAAGGGCTTTACGAGCCCATACTAGCGGATTCCCGCGGATTTGTCAAATGCCGCCGCAGAACTGCTGCGGCGCAGCGTCCGAACCGCCGGACCGCCTCCAGCGCCTCCTCCAGGGTGTTGGCGTCCGACCCTACCTCCAGCAGAAGATATCCGGGGCTGAGCTGCTCGTTGTATCGGGCGGGAGACAGGAGCATGGGGCGGCTGAGCCCCGGCTCCTCAGCCTCCATTTCCGCCTGGAGCTCCAGGCCCAGCTTCACGTTTTCCCGCCAGTTTGGGTGATACAGGCCGCTGTCCCCGGTGGTGAGCACCAGCATCACCTGGGCGCTGGTCCCATCCGGGAGCTTGTACACGGTCTTCTTCCCGTTCAGGGCGTCCCGGTGCAGATCGATCACCACCCGGATCCCCGGCTGCTCCTCCAGCCATTTCTCCGCCGCCGCCCGGGAACGGGTATAGGAACCGTTATAGTTGGGCCAATCGTACAGATCCCGGTCGTGGATCACGGTGAAGCCCGCCTCCTCCAGGACCGCCGCAAGCTCGTCCCCTACGCGGATCACGTTCTGCTCCTTGTCCAGGGTGCGGCCCGGATCGCTGGCCTCATACTGATCCTCTCCCTGGGGGGTATAGGCCTCCGTGCTGTGGCTGTGGAGGATGAGCACCTGGGGGCCCGAATCCGGCAGGGTCAGGCTCCAGCCCTCCGCAAACAGGGCTGCCAGGTCGTGGCCGGAGGTCCGGTCGTCCACCCGGGGAAGCTCCGATCGGGCAAAAACGGGAGCCGCCGTCGCCCGGGAAGGAGGTTCGGGTTCCGGCGGGATCGTCGCTGCGGGGGAAGGCTCCGGCTCCTGCGAAGGCAACACAGCCGGCTCCGGTTCCTGCGCCGAAAGCGCCTCCCCCGGGGAAACGGGCTCCAGCCGGGCCGCCAGTGCGCCGAGCACCCCCAGGCTCCACAGGCCGTAAAGCGACAGGGCCAGGGCCAATGCGCAGGCCGCCAGCCGCCAGAATCGGCCCCCCATGTCAGTCCCCCCTTTGTCAATACTTTCCTCCTATTCTATGCGTCCGTCAGTCTTGCCAGAACCAGGATGGAATGCTATAATTTGTTGTTACAAAGAAGAAATGCGCCTTCCCGAAGGGGTCGGCCAAACGGAGGATATCATGCAGTATACTTATAATACCAAGGGGACCTGCTCCCGTCAGATCATCATCGACGTGGAGGGAGAGACCGTCACCCACGTCCAGTACGTGGGCGGCTGCCCGGGGAACGTCCAGGGCGTGGCCCGGCTGGCGGAAAACCGGCCCATCGATGAGGTCATCAGCCTGGTGGACGGCATCCGCTGCGGATTCAAGCCCACCTCCTGCCCGGACCAGCTGGCCCAGGCCCTGAAGGAGATCAAAGCACAGCAGCAGGCCGGATGAACGCCGTCGTCTTAGGCAGCGGAGCCTGGGGCACGGCCCTGTCCATGCTCCTGTGCCGCGCCGGACATCAGGTGACCCTGTGGAACCGGGATCCGGAAAAAGCGGAAAAGATGGAGCGCAAGCGGACGAATCCCCGGCTCCCCGGCGCTTCCCTGCCCCGGGAGCTGAAGATCCGCGCCTCCCTGGATCCTCTGGCGGAAGCGGAGCTGACGGTGTTCGCCGTTCCCTCCTATGCGGTGCGGGAGACCGCCCGCCTGGTCCGCCCCGCCCTCAAACCCGGTACCCTTCTGGTCTCCGCCGCCAAAGGGGTGGAGCCGGAAACCTGCCTGCGCATGACCCAGGTGATCCGCTCGGAGCTGGGGGAAGGGTTTCCCCTTACGGCCCTCAGCGGGCCCTCCCATGCGGAGGAGGTGGCTCTGCGGATGCCCACGGGCTGCGTGGCCGCCGGAGAAGAGGAGGAAGCCGCCCAGCGGGTGCAGGAGGCGTTCACCACCGGAGATTTCCGGGTGTACACCAGCACCGATCCCACCGGCGTCGAGCTCTGCGGCGCGGTGAAAAACGTCATCGCCCTGGGCTGCGGCGTAGCCGACGGTCTGGGCTACGGGGATAATTCCCGGGCCCTGCTCATCACCCGGGCCGTCCGGGAGGCCGGAGAGCTGGTCCTCCGTGCGGGCGGCAGCGCCTGGACCTGCGCCGGGCTGGCCGGCGTGGGGGATCTGATCGTCACCTGCACCTCCCGCCATTCCCGGAACCGGAAGGCCGGTCTGCTCCTGGGCCAGGGGCTGGAGGTCCGGGACGCTCTGGAGCAGGTGGGCGCAGTGGTGGAAGGCTACTATGCCGCGGACAGCGTCCGCACCCTTTCGGAGCGGCTGGGGGTATCCATGCCCATCTGCTCCTGTGTATACGATATGCTCTACGGAGGATTTCCGGCGGAACGCTGTCTGGAACGGCTCATGGGCCGTCCCACCAAGCGCGAATTCTGATCCTGGGGGGTGGACTTACGATGAAAAGCCTGAAGCGCACCCTTTGCCTGATCCTGATCCTTTCCCTGTGCCTGGGGGGCTGCGCCCCCGCTGCGGGGGCAGCCAACAGCGGCTCCGACCTCAAAACCGTGATCAACGGGGCTGCCCGGTGGATCGTGAACAACGTGTCCGACCCCGGCTCGGTCGACTATTTCTGGTCGGTATTCAGCGTCGCCCGGAGCGGTTATCAGGCGGAGGAGAGCTGGTACCGCAGCTACCTCAAGGGGGTTCGGGATGAGCTGACCGCCAACGGCGGCGCTTTGAGATCCAGCTATTATTCAAAATATGCCACGGCGGTGCTCGCCTATACCGCCCTGGGGCAGCAGCCCCCGGAGGAGCTGCTCCGTCCCCTGTCCAACTTCGAAAAGGTCTGCAAACAGGGGATCAACGGCCCCACCTGGGCCCTCATCGCCCTGGACAGCGGCGGATACGAGGTCCTGGCGGATCCCGCGGCCAAGACCGTCGCCACCCGGCAGATGTATGTGGACGAGATCCTTTCCCGCCAGCTGGAGAACGGGGGCTGGTCCCTCTCCGCCAAGGGGGGCTCCGGACCCGCGGATACCGACATCACCGCCATGGTGCTCCAGGCCCTTGGCGCCTATATGGACCAGGCGGCGGTACGGAAAGCCGTCGACCGCGCCCTGGCCTGCATGTCCGAACGGCAGCGGGAGGACGGATGCATGGGCAACTATGCCGACGAGACCTGCAGCGAAAGCCCCGCCATGATGATCCTGGCCCTGTGTGCTCTGGGGCTGGACCCGGAGGACGAGCGCTTCGTGAAGGAGGGCGGCAGCCTGGTGGACGCGGTGCTGCGCTTCCGGCAGTCGGACGGCTGTTTCCTCCACGTTATGGAAAACAGCAGCACCGGCCTTCTGATCGCCACCGCCGAGAGTCTCTGCGCCTTATCGGCGGTACAGCGGTATAACGAGGGCAAGTCTTCCCTGTATCGGATCACCGATCCTCTGAAGCTCAGCGCCGAGACCGCCCCGGAAAGGGACCCGGCGGTGAAGGTCATGCCCGTGGTGAAGGACGGCGTGTCTTTCCCGGATATAAAGGGGAAGGCGTGCAGCGAAGCCGTTCTGGGTCTGGCCGCCCGGGACATCCTCAACGGTTTTACGGACGGCACCTTCAAGCCCGACGATCCCATGACCCGGGCCCAGTTCGCCAAGACTGCGGTGACCTCCCTGGGCATCACCGCAAGCGGAACGGCCAGCTTCCCGGACGTTTCCGCCAAGGCGTGGTACAACGCCGCCGTGGCCACGGCGGTGCGGTTCAAGATCGTCAACGGCCGGGACGACGGCCGCTTCGATCCGGAGGCGAACATCGACCTGCAGGAGGCCGCCGCCATGGTCTGCCGGGCAGCCAAGCTCTGCGGGCTGGATACCGCGATAGGTACAGCCGAAGGAGACAAGCTCCTGTCCGCCTACGGGGACCGCGGCAAGGTCCAGTCCTGGGCCGTGCCCACCCTGGCCTGGTGCCTGAAAAACGGCGTGGTCGTCCGGAACGGGGATCTGGATCCCCGGGCGAAGATGACCCGGGGCGAGATCGCCCAGATGTTCTGGCGGCTTCTGGAGCTGGCAAAGCTCCGGTAATCATTGCAGAATGGATTCCGCCCACAGGCGGGTTCATATAGAACGAGGAGGAAAAGAAATGAAAAAGAATCTGCTTCGCATCTTCTGCATCCTGCTGACCCTCACCATGCTGGTGGGGCTCATGCCGGTCCTGGCAGCGGAAGACGACATCACCGTCTACGTGAGCGTCAGCGACCAGGGCGTCCCGGCCGAGACCAAGGACGGCGGCGCCGCTGCCCAGCTGGCAGTCACCGTACCTGCCGGTTCCACCCTGGAGGACGCCATCATTGCCGCCCATGAGGCCTACTGCCCCGACGGGGCCGAGGGCTGGGAAACGGCGGAGAGCGACTGGGGCCTCAGCATGGCCAAGATCTGGGGCAAGGCCGACGGCGTAGGCGCCTGGTATCTCAACGGCGTCATGCCTATGGAGCAGTCCTGGGACGTCACAGCCACGGATGGGGACTACGTTGACCTGATCCTCTACCGCGAGGACTGGAGCGACAGCTACGCTGGCTTCGATCAGCGCACCGCCGAGGCGGCCGCCGGCGAGGCTGTCACACTCACTCTGACCCATGAAGTGTTCGACGAGAACTGGGTCGCCTCTTCCGAAGCCCTGGCCGGCGCAACCGTGAAGCTGGCAGACGGCACGGAGCTGGGCACCACCGACGAGGAGGGCAAGATTGCCCTGACCTTCGACACCGCCGACCTTTATCTGGTCACCGCCGATACCGAGATCCTGAACATCACCGCTCCCATTTGCGTGATCACCGTGAAGGAAGCCGCTCCCGCGGCTGAGCCCGAGCCCGAGGCGCCTGCCAAGAATATCACCGTTTACGTGAGCGTCAGCGATCAGGGCGCTCCCGCCCAGACCAAGGACGGCGGCGCCGCCGCCCAGCTGGCAGTCACCGTGCCGGAAGGCTCCACCGTCGAGGCCGCCATCATCGCCGCCCACGAGGCCTACTGCCCCGACGGAGCCGAGGGCTGGGAAATGGCTGAAAGCGATTGGGGCCTCAGCATGGTCAAGATCTGGGGCAAGACCGACGGCGTGGGCGCCTGGTATCTCAACGGCGTCATGCCCATGGAGCAGTCCAATACCGTCACCGCCTCGGAGGGGGACTACGTGGATCTGATCCTCTACGGGCCCGACTGGAGCGACAGCTACGCCTGCTTCGACAAGCGCACCGCCGCCATTGCCACCGGCGAAGCGATCACCCTGACCCTGACCCACGACGTGTTCGACGAGAACTGGGTCGCCTCCCCCGAAGCCCTGGCCGGCGCTGCCGTAAAGCTGGCGGACGGCACCGTGCTTGGCACCACCGATGCGGAGGGCAAAATCGCTCTGACCTTCAACAAGGCCGGTACTTACCTGGTGACCGCCGAGGATCCCGATCTGGCCATCACCGCCCCCGTGTGCGTGATCACCGTCACCGGTGAGACCATCGAGCCCGCCGCTCCTGCGGAGCCCGAAGCTCCCGCCGAGCCCGAGCAGCCTGCAGAGCCCGAAGCCTCCGCTTACCAGAACTACACGGTCAAGCCCGGGGACACCCTCTGGAGCATCGCGAAGAAGTTCCTGGGCAGCGGCTTCCGCTGGGGCGAGCTTTTTGAGCTGAACGCCGACCTGGTGAAGAACCCCCGCTGGATCTACGTGGGCCAGGTCCTGCGCGTGCCCGCCTGATCTTCAATCGGCATCCATCCTTCCTCCCCCGGACCCCGGGGGAGGTTTTTTGTCCGCTTCCCCCTTGCAATCCGCAGCCGGCTGGGGTATACTTCAGTGCGTCGACATCGTCGCCGCACTGAAACAATTTACAGGCAAATGCTTGCAAATTGCCGCCTGCGGGCGGGCAATGCGACGCGACGGAGCCTCCGGGCCGGCCCCTTCCCCGTTCCCCGCCAAGCGATGGCTTTCCATGATCCCCTGGTCTTCAATCTGACTTCCCGTATATTTGCCGGTGTGATGGAATTGGCAGACGTGACGGACTCAAAATCCGTTGGGCTAATCACCCGTGCGGGTTCGACCCCCGCCACCGGCACCAAGACCTCCTGAGCGGCCCCAACGGGGCTGGTCGGGAGGTCTTTTTGCGGGGGTCGAACGGGAGCGGTAGTGAATGGGCTGCCGGAGGCATTCCGTGCGCGAGGGCCCCTCGCAGGGACGTGCGCGTACATTGGTCAGAGCCGCGACCCGGCCTTCGCCGCAGCGAAGGTCGACCCCCGCCACCGGCACCACGTCGGAGCAAACTGCGCTCACGGCGTTTCCGGCGTCAGTCTTCGGACTGGCGCCGAAAACTTTGTATCGCTTCGTTGCTCCTCCTTTCAAAACCGGACCCGCTATGCTGGGCTCCGGTTTTGTTTTGGACCGCGGGGGCCCAGGCCTGTCCCGAAAGCCCGAAT
>JAFZVM010000117.1 GCA_017617795.1 Oscillospiraceae bacterium | reverse complement strand
GTCCAGGGTGTACTTGTCCGTTTCGATGATCTCCATCATCCGCCGGAGCCCGGCGAATTCTTCCGTTTCCAGGTAGTCATCCACGCCTTCCGGGACGGAGGTAACGTAGTCGCAGAGGCCGTAGAGGGAGTCGTCCCCCAGCTTGGTGTAGGGTAGGGTCCATAAGTAGGATTCATCCAGAATGCCCGTGGCGTTCACCTGCTGCACATCCACGGTAGCCACAAAGACATAGCGTTTTCCCTTCTCCAGGCCCATGAGCATCTCCGCATTCACCCAATTTTTGGTGTAACCGTTGATCGTCTCATGTCCATAGACCGTTCTCGGCCGGTTGTCCGCCCGTTCCGGGAAGATGGCGTAGGCCTCCACGCAGAGCCGCTTCTTGTCGATGTAAGCCCGGTTCTGCTTCAAGTCCTCCTCGTCCCCTGCCAGCACTTCCACGTCGTCCAGCCGCAGCTCCACCGTGGAGCCATAGGTATATTCAGGATTCAGTGTACTCAGGTCCAAGTCTGAGCCGTTGTAGGTGCCCTCGATGACGACGCGCTTGGTGTTGTTCAGGTTGATGCCGACAAGGAGGGAACGGTAGGTGTAGATCCGCCGATAGTCCGAAAGGCCCCCGGTCATGTACCGCTGCTCCGCCCTGGTCACATAGGGAAGGACGGAGAGGGTCTCGATCTCCTCCGCCGTCAGGGTTCTGGTGTGGTACAGCTCGTAGGGGGGCTCCCCCGTCCAGGCGGGATTGCTCTTTGGGTCGGAGAGGAAAAAGTACATGGCTCTGGCCTTCGCCAGCTGGTCCTCCCCGTGCATGACGCTGAAATACCCGTGGTAGTTGGCATAGGTCCGGTCGTACTCCCGCTTGGTCATGGCATAGTCCAGGAGGTTATACAGAAAGAGGAAGGAGGCCGCGGCGATGAGCAGCAAGGTCACGGCGGTCTTCACCGGGCTGCGCAGAAGCATGCGCAGGGAGGTGCTTTTCTTCATGGCGTTTACCCCTCCTTTTTCGTACAGTGCGGCGGGGGTGCCGGTGCGGGTGAGGGTGAGCACCAGCAGTTCCCCCTCGATGCGGTAGATGAGCAGACGGTTGGGTCCCACCCTGCATTCCCGGTGCCCCGCCCAGGGACCCATGAGGGGCCGGTCCCTGGCTTCCGGCGGCAGGCTCTCCCCCTCCGCCAGGGCAGAGATGGCCGCGTCCATGAGGGCCATGTCCTCGCCGCGCCGCAGAGCCTGCCGATAGTCGCGCTTGAACTGGGCCGTAGGCTTGACGGTATATTTCATGCTTCAGAGCCCTCCTGATCCTTCATGCGCGTAGCGCAATTCATGATGCGGAGCATTACTTCATGTGCGCAGCACAATTCACGCACCCTAAGGGTGCGATTCATCCTTTCAGGTCCCGGAACAGCTCGGCCTGATCCTCGTAGCCCTTGACTTCCGGATCTCCGGCGATGCGCTCCGCCTCCCGCATGGCGGCGGCGGTTTCCTTATTGGGTTTATCCAGCTGGATCTTGAAGGGGATGCCCCCCTCCCGGACCGCCTGACGGACAAAGATATTGAAGGCGGTGGAGATGTTCATCCCCAGCTCCCCGAAGAGGGCGTCAGCCTGGGCCTTGAGTTCCGTATCCATGCGGATGCTGATGTTGGTGGTCGTTCCTGCCATGATGAATGCCTCCTCGCACTTGTTTTTCCTGTATCATATCTTATTTGCACGAATTTTGCAACACATTGCACGAATATTATAATCTTCTTTCCGACTCCGGTGCAAAAAGAGGCAGGCGCATCCGAAGATACGCCTGCTCTGCTTTCCGGATGGCTCTCCGTGGTCCGGGCCAATCCGGGAAGCTTCAGTCCGACAGATCCACGTCGGGGGATATGGTGAGGGTGTAATCCGGGAACTCTCCCAGCACCGCCTGACGCACGGTCTCCAGGGCCTCCCGGGGATCCACGGCGAAGCTGAACACCGTATCGAAGCGCATATCCTTCGCCTCCGTGTCCACGTAGAAGCCGTGGACTCCCAGGGTCCCCTCCACGGCCAGCACCGTCTCCCGCACCTTCTTTTCGATGGCGGCGGTCTCCTCGTTGTGGGTGTTCCGGGAATAGATCCCGATCCCGGTGATGATGATCCCCGTCTCCCGATGGATCCGGGTCTGGATCCGGCGGGTCATGCGGTCGATCTCCTCCGCGGAGGCGGTATCCGCCACCTCCATATGTACCGAGGCGTAGTTCCGGCCCGGGCCGTAATCCGTCAGAAGCAGGTCGTAGGCGCCTGTGACCCCCTCCTCCTGACAGATGAGACCCTTGATCTGCCTGCTCAGTTCCGGATCGATGCGCTGGCCCAGGATGTCGTTCACCGTGTCCCGCATCATCTCCACACCGGACTTGATGATGAAGCCGGAGATCACCGCCCCCACCCAGGCCTCCAGAGCCAGACCCGTGATCATGTACAGAACGGCGCACAGGAGGACGGAGGCGGAGAGGATGGCGTCAAAGCTGGCGTCGGAGCCGGAGGCGATGAGGGAGGCGGAGTCCGCCTTTCTCCCCTGGGCCTTCACGTACCGGCCCAAAAGCAGCTTGGCCAGCACGGCGGCTGCGATGAGGATCAGGGAGAGGACGGAATAATCCGCCGTTTCGGGATGGATGATCTTCTTCACGGACTCCACCAGGGAGGTGACGCCGGCGTAGAGCACCAGGGCGGACACGATCATGGCGCTCAGGTACTCGATGCGTCCGTAGCCCAGGGGGTGTTTCTTATCCGGCTTTTTTGCCGAAAGCTTCGCCCCCAGGATGGTGACGACGCTGCTGAGCGCGTCGGACAGGTTGTTCACCGCGTCCAGCACCACGGCGATGGAGCCGGTGGCCAGGCCCACCGCCGCCTTCATGGCGGCCAGGAGCACGTTGGCTCCCACCCCCGCCAGGCTGGTGCGGACGATGATCCGGTTCCGCTCCTGCTGATCCGGCACTGTGCTGTTTTCCATGTTTCGTCTCCCCTTTTCCATTCATTCTGCCTCTCTGTGTACCTTATATTATTCTGCACAAAGATGCACTCCCGTCAAGCTTTTGGTATCTTCGGGAGTTTTTTTGCGGTTTTTCCAAAGTACGGCTTGACTTTGGAACCATACCAAGGTTTATCTTTATTCTGTATGAATGTGAAGACCCCCTTTTAATGAGATGACACCATCACTAACGATCAGGAGGAGTGAAGCTGATTTGGAAAAGGTGTACACCAATCTGACCACCGGCGGCCCGATCTCCGTATACGTGGAGGACGGGAAGATCACCCGCGTCCGTCCGCTCCAGGTGCCCGAGGAGGATTATCCCAAGGCCTGGACCGTGGAGGACCGGAACGGCAAGAAGTATTCTCCCCCCAAGGCCATGCGGATCGCCCAGAATATCCTGGCGGAGCGGAACCGTCTGTATTCTGAGGACCGCATCCTCTACCCCATGAAGCGGGTGGACTGGGATCCCAAGGGAAACCGGAACCAGAAGAACCGGGGCAAATCCGGTTTTGAGCGCATTTCCTGGGACGAGGCCGCCACCATCATCGCCGACGAGATCAACCGTCTGGCCCCCTTGGGCCCGGACGGCAAGCGGGACGGCCACGCCATCACCGCCATCACCGGCTCCCACCACAACTGGGGCATCGTGGGCTACAAGATGGCCCCCTTCGGCCGGTTCTTCGGCATGATCAACTACACCCCCATTCTGGACAACCCGGATTCCTGGGAAGGCTGGATGTGGGGCGCCCCCCATATGTGGGGCTTCTACTGGCGTCTGGGCCAGCCCGAGCAGTTCGACCTGCTGCAGGACGCCCTGAAGCACACCGACATGGTGGTCTTCTGGTCCAATGACCCGGACAGCACCCATGGCATCTACTCCGGCCAGGAGAGCAACATCTGGCGCGTCTGGCTGAAGGAAATGGGCATGAAGTGCGTCTTCATCGATCCCTTCTACAACTACACCAACGCCGTGATGGACGGCACCTGGTTCGCCCCCCGGCCCGGCACCGACACCGCCCTGGCGGCGGCCATCGCCTACACCTGGTTCGAGGACGACACCTACGACCATGATTACGTGGAGCGGAAGACCATCGGCATCGAGGAGTTCCGCGCCTATATCATGGGCCAGGAGGACGGCGTGCCCAAGACCTGCGAGTGGGCTGCCGAGAAGACCGGCATCCCCGCACGGCGCATCCGCGCCCTGGCCAAGGAATGGGCCAGCAAGAAGGTCGCTCTGGCCGGCGGCGTCCGCGGCGGCGAAGGCTCTGCCTGCCGCACCGCCTACGGCACCGAGGAAGCCCGCATGCTGATCG
>JAFZVM010000116.1 GCA_017617795.1 Oscillospiraceae bacterium | reverse complement strand
GCAGCGGTAGAGGATGCCGTTGTAGGATTCCTTCGCCGTGACGGTATAGCTGGCGGAGGTGGCCCCGGTCTTGTTCTTCCAGCTGGTCCCTCCGTTGGTGGAGTACTGCCACTGATAGGTCATCCCTACCCCTGCGGCCACCACCTTGAAGGTGACGCTCTCTCCCGCGGTGGCAGAAGCGGCCGCGGGCTGGGACAGGATCTTCGGCTTCACCCCGCTCACCGTGAGGCGCACCTTGCTGCTGGTCACCGTCCCTGCGGAGTTGGTCACCTTGCAGCGGTAGAGGTAGCCGTTATAGGAGGCCTTTACCGTGACGGTGTGGGTCGCCTTGGTGGACCCGGCCTTGTCGTGCCAGGTCTTGCCGTAGTCGGTGGAATACTGCCACTGGTAGGTGAGCCCCGTGCCGGAGGCTACCACCTTGAAGGTGGCCGTCTCCCCCGCCGCGGCGGTCTGGGCCTTGGGCTGGGTGGTGATCTCCGGCTTGGGGAGGGTGACCGTGAGTGTTGCGGCGGTGGAGGTCACGCTGCCTCCGGCGTTGGAGACCTTGCAGCGGTACTGGATGCCGTTATAGGATTCCTTGGCCGTGACGGTGTAGCTGGCGGAGGTGGCCCCGGATTTGTCCTTCCAGGTGCTGCTGCCGGAGGTCTTGTACTGCCACTGGTATGTGAGACCCTCTCCGGTTGCGACCACCGTAAATTTCGCCGTCGCCCCCGCGGCCACGGACTTGTCCGTGGGCTGGGTAGTGATCACCGGCTTGGCGGCTGTGACCGTGAGCGTGGCGGCTTTCGAGGTCACGGTGCCCGCGGCGTTGGAGACCTTGCAGCGGTACTGGATGCCGTCGTAGGATTCCTTCGCCGTGACGGTATAGCTGGCAGAGGTGGCACCGGTCTTATTCTTCCAGGTGCTGCTGCCGCTGGTCCTGTACTGCCACTGGTAGCTCAGGCCTTCCCCGGAGGCAACCACCTTGAAGGTGGCCTTTGCCCCCGCGGCCACGGTCTTGGCCTTGGGCTGGGTGGTGATGGTGGGCTTGGAAGCGGATATGACGGTCAGCGCAGCGGCGCTGCTGTAGGCAGGATACGTATGCCAGAATCCGGAGCCGTCAACCGTGGAGCCATTAACCTTGCATCTGAACTGCCATCCGTTGAAGCTCCCGTCCGCTGTAAGAGTATAGGTTGCAGAAGTGCCGTTCTCGCTCACCTCGACCCATTCGGAGGAACCGGGTTCCAGATAGTACCATTGGTAATAGATGCCATTCATCCCGCCGGCCTGGACGCTGAAGCTGGCTTCTTCCCCCGCGTTGACCGTCTGATCCGCCGGCTGGGAAAAGATCACCTTTTTCAGGTACATCACCTGGCTGTCCGCCGACCCAAGCGCATTCGACACCCGGCAATAGAGATCAAGCGCCTGTGTGGGGATGAAGGTATAGTCCGCGGTCTTTCCCGAGGCTTCGGCAGCCGCAATCCAGTTGGAGGATCCGGGCTCTCTCGTATACCACTGATAGGAGAGCGTCCCTTTGCCTTCCGCCGTTACCGAAAAAGTGACCGCAGGCGAGCCTTCACCAAAACCCAGGTCTTGATGTCCGCTGACTACCGGAGATCCGGATGCTTTCACCGTGATATTCGAATCCTGTGACAGCTGGTAAAGCAGTTCCTCCGTCCATCCTGACATATCCGGATCGTACCAAATCGTAAGATCAAAGTTGATCCAGAAATCAATAGAGTCCGGCGCATCCCCGAGAAAAAAGATGTCGTCCACCTTGCTTCCATAGATGCTGCTCTTTTCATACCCTACATAAAAGTATGTCAGGTGGCCCTTGACCGTAATGCCGGCCGGATGAGTCATATCCGTAAACCCCGATATGTATTTGGTGATGCCCTTATCGACCACAATATTCTTTATCGTATAAGATCCCCAGTCCGCTGAGGAAGCAGAGTCGTTTACCACTCCGTTACCATAATAGGTCAGCGTACCCGCTTCATCCAGCTTCCAATAGACGCCTTCGCCTGAACTGCCGGTTGCGATGTACCCTTCTTCCGGCAGCGGCAGGAAGGTGTAATAGAAAAAGAGCTGACTGCCGGACATATCCTTATTCACGGTCTCCGCGTTCAGCATGGCGGTGGCTTCGTCCGAGAATTCATAGCCTTCCTCTGCCGTAAGATAGACCCAAACCCTGTAAATGTGCCCTGCCCGGAATACGTCGCTGTCCGGATCCATATAAATCGTGCCGTCCGTCACGTCTTCCCAGCGGATATCGTTGCGGAAATAGTTCATGTCGTACGCGTCGGAATAATAATGGGCGCCGCTGGGAAACGCAGCCGTATAATCCGGACGCGCGCCCACGGCGGGCGCGTCCAGCGTAATGGAGACGGAGGAGATCTCAGTCGCAGCCAGCGCAGGGGCGCTGACCGCAGGCAGCAGGGCAAAGACCATCACCAAGGCCAGAAAAACGCTCAAAAACCGTTTCAGCTTCATGGAAAAACCTCCTTCACACCGCTTCCCGGCGGCCTTTCGGCCGGATCGCCGGGAATATAAACAATACTATATGGATAGTTTACCAAATCTCCCCTGAAATAGCAATAGCCTCTCCGTCGGTGGATCATCCATGAATTGCGCCTGACGGCGCGGTCTCTGCTGAGGGGCGGTACCATAAATCGTTTCTGCCGATGTTTTGTCAGGTTCCCTCCGGGGGCCGGATTTCTTTTTGCACGCCAAAAAGAAAGGTGGCCGCCGGAGGCAAATGAAAGAAAACATCAGCAGAAACGGTCCACGAAGCCGCCCACTTTTGCAGAGAAAAGCAAAAAGCAGGAGCGCCCGGGTTCAGGCGCTCCTGCGGCATATAGGGAAAACGGGCTGCGTCAGGCCCAGACGATCCAGAGGTACAGATAGCCCACAATGACGGCGGTAAGGGTATAGGGGACGCCGATGCGCATGAAGTCCCCGAAGGAGCTCTCGTATCCTTCCTTTTTCAGCAGCCCCGTGGCCGCGATATTGGCGGAAGCCCCGATGGGGGTGATGTTGCCCCCCAGGGTCGCCCCGGTGAGGAGGCCGTAATAGAGAAGATAGGGCTCGATCCCCAGGTTCCGGGTCACGGCGGCCAGCACCGGCAGCATGGTGGCCACATAGGGGATATTATCCACGAAGGCGGAGATCACCACGCTCCCCCACACCACCAGGGTATAGAGCCAGAAGAGGCTCCCGCTCCCGGACCGGGCGATGAAGCCGGCAAAATCATCCACCAGCCCCGCCTCGGTGATGCCCCCGATGACCACGAACAGGCCCAGGAGCAGAAGGAGGGTCTCCCCGTCCAGGTTCTTCACCGCCCGGACCGCGCCTCCCGCCTTCCGCTTCCGCAGAAGATCCAGGAGCATGGTGACCAGGGCCAGGGCGCAGCAGATGATGCCGTTGATGAGCATGGGCGTATTCGGGATGAAGGAGGCGATGATGAGGGCTCCCACCATCACCAGGAGCATCACCGTGGGCATCCGGTCCTCCACGGGCGTCCGCTCCCGGGCCTCCACCGGGTCCTTATCCCGGCGGAACAGGACCATCATCACCGGCACCGTTGCCAGGGCCCCCAGCTCCACGGCGAAGAAGATGCCGGGTCTCCCCCGCATCCAGAAGAAGTTCATAAAGTTCATCCCCGCATAGTCACCCAGCATGATGGAGGTGGTGTCCCCCACCAGGGTGGCCGCCCCCTGGAGATTGGAGGAGACGGCGATGGACAGGATCATCCCCACGGGATTGATCTTCAGCTTCCGGCATACCGCCATGCCCACCGGGGCCACCATGAGCACCGTGGCCACGTTATCGATGAAGGCGGAGATCACCCCGGAGAAGAGGGACATGTAGATGGTGACCCACATGACGTTTTTTGACTTCTCCAGCAGGATGTCCGCCAGGCGGTTGGGCATCTTCGATTCGATGAAATAGTCCACGATGATCATGGTGCCCGCGATCATCATGAGCACGTTCCAGTTGATGGCCTCCGGGAGCCGGGCAAGGGGCAGCACCCCGACGATCAGATAGATCACCGCCGTCCCCACCGCGTAAAGGGGGCGGTGCTTGGGCAGGGCGACCATGAGCACATACATGAGGGCAAAGAGGATCAGGGCAAAGATCTTCATCGTTCACCATCCGGTTCCGGCAGCGGACCGCCGGGAATAGGGTCCCACGGGGAATCGGGAGGATTATACCCCTTTCCCCTGTCCTTGGCAAGGGGCAGTCTCCCCGGGACGGTACAGGGCCGCCACGGACTCCGCGTATTCCCCCATCCGGAGCCGCACCTCCTCCGGACCCAGGATCCGGGCGTCGGTGCCGAAGCCGAAGACCCAGGCAAAGAACTGGGGACTCACCGCCACCTCCGCCGTCACCCGGAAGGCGTCCTCCCCCTCCGGGGTCAGGACCGCGTCCTGGCCCAGCCGGTCCAGCACCGCCCCCACCAGGTCATCGGAAAAGCGCAGGGTCACCGGAACGGTCTCCCCGGAGAACATGCCGAAGACGGAACGGGAGTAATTCCCCATATCCAGGGCCCGGAAGGCCGCATGGCCCTCCCGCTCCTCCTCCGTCACCTTGATCCGCTCCATTTTGTCCACCCGGTAATGGCGGATCTCCCGGTTGGCGCCGTCGTAGGCCACCAGGTAGTAATTCTCGTTGTCCCAGGTGAGGGCAAAGGGGCTCACCTGATACCAGGACCCGCCCCGGCGGTACTCCTTGGTCTTCCGCACCGTGTAGCGGAAGTAGCGGAAGCGGATCTGCCGGTTTCGGGCGATGCCGCTGTGGATCTCATCCACGTTGTAGTATATGGATTCGTTCATCTGCTTGATCCGGTCCGCCACCAGGACCTGCCGCTGGAGCTGCTGCGCCTGGTGGACGCTGGCCATGGACTCGATCTTCCGGATCAGGGACGCGGTCTTGGCCCGGGTGATGAACCGGGAGGACTGGACGCTGTCCGCCAGCAGCTTCAGCTCCGGCAGCTGGAAGGTCCGCTCCCCGATGAAATAGGCGGCGTACCGCCCCGCCTGGGTGCGGACCACGTCCACCCCGTACAGGCGCAGGGCTTCCAGGTCGTCATAGACGCTCTTCCGCTCCGCGTTCACCCCCTGGCTCCGGAGCCAGTCCAGGATCTCCCGCAGGGTGACCGGGTGGGCTTCGTCGGAATACCGGAGCAGGTAATCCCGGATATACAGGGGCTTGAGCTTCTGGGCGTCCCGCATGGCGTTTTCCCTCCTCAGTTTACGCGGACACGGCCTCCCCCTGGAGCAGACGGCAGGCCAGAGCGTTCTCCGCCAGCAGCCCCCGGTCCGCCTCCTCCAGCTCGGAGAGGCGGGAGATATCCATCTCGTCCCGCAGGTCCGCCAGCTTCACCGCCCGGGCGATGGGGTGGGCGGCGATGGCCCGGAGCCGCTCGGCATAGGGGACGGATTCGTCCAGGTTCAGCCGCTCCAGGGCGTCGCAGATGTACCCGCCGAAGCCCGCCAGACGGATCTCCTCCATGGTGACGCCCCCCTCCTCCAGCACGTCCTGGAGCCAGGCGGCGCAGGCCTTGGCCTCGTTGGTGAAGCTGGCCGCCACCCGGGCGGTATGGAAGATGTAGGGGACGCCGTAACGGTCCGTATGCCCGTGGTGGGCGGCATAGGCGATGGTCATGGCTTTTCTGGTCATAGGGGTGAGCAGCATGGGGATCTCCTCCGTTCATTTTTGATTCCTGTCCCCATGATAACGCTCTAATTGTCCTGATATCCGTACAATAACACAACGTTTCGAAAAAAGCAACGGAAGCAGCGGAAACGACTTCTCCGGCGGCCATGCGGCCGCCGGAGACTATTTGTACTTCGTATCGGATCACAGGCTGCGCAGGGGGACCTCCCGCAGGAGCTCCAGGCCCAGGTCCGCCGCTATCTTTTCCGCCTTTTCCTCGCTTCCCGGGTCCGTCACCCACCGGGGCTGGTGGGCGTCGCAGCCCAGGACCGCCCGGCAGCCCTCCCGGGCGGCGATCCGCCAGAACCGCAGATCCGGATAATGGCGGCCCTCCCGCAGGCCCAGGAGATTGATCTCCAGGGGCGTGCCCGTGTCCCGGGCAGCCCGGCAGAGACGGGTCATCTCCCGGTCATACGCCGCCTCCTCCCCGGTGAATCGGAACAGGTCCGGGTGGGCGAAATAGGTGAACAGGCCGGTCTCCAGGGCTTCGATGCTCTGGCTCACGTACCGTTCCAGCTCCCCGGCCTCCGGGCAGGGAATGCCGCAGTACCGGTCCTCCACCTCGTTGCCGAGAAAATGCTGGCCCAGGAGCATATACCGGACGCCGCCGGAGCGCAGGATCTCCAGCAGCCGGGGAAAGTACTTGGGGTAGTACTCCACCTCCACCCCCGGGATGATCTCCAGCCTGCCCCGGTATTCCTCCTCCAGGGCCCGGAGGGAATCCATATACCCCGGGAACTCCTCCAGGGACATGCGCATGGGCTGGCTCCGGGGACCGATATCGTAGAAATCATAGGGCGTATGGTCGGAGAAGCCCAGAGTGCGCAGCCCCGCCTTTTCCGCCTGCTCCGCATACTCCCGCTCGTTTCCCTCCGCGTGGCCGCAGCGGTAAGTATGGGTATGATAATTTGCGATCATGGCGCCTTCCCTTCCCTATCTGCCGTATTTCGTCAGGGCCGCACCCCGGATCACCTTGGTCATCCAGGGCTGGGACTTCCCGATCCCCTCCGCAAGACCGGCGGTGGAGCCGGAGGAGGTGTAATACACCTGGGTCTGGCCGGAACCGGAGCCGGAGACGATGACCATCAGGTGCTCCGGCTTGCTGAAGGGCTCCAGGTGCAGGCCGGGCTTTACGTCCTCCGGCCGCAGGGCGGCGCGGCCCAGCCGGTTCTCCAGGGTCAGCTCCTCCCGCAGGGCGGAGCGCTGCTCCTCCGTCATGGCGTCATAGTCGATGACGTTCCGATCATACAGGTACTTCACCAGGCTCTCCTTGGTGAAGCCCCGGTCCGCCAGCTGCCGGGCCATGGTGGGATGCAGCACCAGCATGAGGCGCACCCCGTCCGCGAAGCGGGGCAGGCTGCCGCCGAAGAGGGAGCCCTTCCTTCCGAAGAGCTTCGTCAGAGCCCCCAGCTTATCCTCGAAGCTGGGATAGCCCACGATCTCCGCGGGGCCCCGGGCCTCGGTGAGAAATTCGCAGGCGGTGACCACGCTGTCCTCCGGTCCGAAGCCGTTCGACTCCGCCCAGGATTCCCAGGGGCTGTCCTCCAGGTTCTCCGGCACCAGGATGTTGGCGTAGGCCGCGGGACGGCCGGGACCCCCGGGGGAGGCGTAGATGGTCATATCCCGCCAGCCGATGGTGATCATGCACATGAGGACCGCCCGGCCGATGGCGCTGTTGGCCCGGGTGCCGGGGGCCAGATAGCCCACCTTGGTATTCAGCCCCAGCTCCTTCACGATGGGGCCGGAGAGAAAGATCGCCGGAAGGATCTCGTTGACGATGTGGAACTGGTTGAAGCCCGGATCCGTGAGGGTCTCCATGATGGCGATGATCACCGGGAGCCACTCCGGCTTCGCCCCCGCCATGACGGAGGCGATGGCGATCTTCTCCACCGTGGCCTGCCCCAGCTTGGGCTCCACCAGGCCGATGACCCTGTCCCGGGGATACGTGGTGCCGGTGAGCATCCACTCCACCGCCTCCCGGGTGGGAGGCGCCAGGGCCAGACCGTCCCCGATGTGGCCGTCCATGCAGTATTCCATGAACTTCTCATAGGCTTCGCTGTAATTCGCCCCGGTGAAGGTCTTGGGGGACTGGTCCGCCTCCAGGTCAAAGGAGCGCTTCTCCTCCTCCGTCAGGGGCCGGGTCAGAGCGTCGATGATCTCGTCGATGCATCCCTCCGCCACCCGGTCCATGAGCTCCGGGTTATCCTTGGCGGCGTTGTAATCCGTGGAGGGAAGGTCCACGATGCGCACCTTCGGCATGCCGTACAGGTCCTGGGCGGCCTCCTTCTGCCGCCGGAGCACGTCCACGCAGATGCTCACCCCGGGGCGGCCCGCCCGCTCCATGCACACCCCCGCGTCGTGCCTGCCCTGGGTATGGGCGTCCTTCACCCCTTCCAGCCAGGCGTCGCACTTCGCCGCCACCTCCAGGGCCTTCTCCGGCGGATCGATGGGGGTGCCGAAGGAATTCATGCGGAGGATCTTCACCTCCGGATACCGCTCCCGCAGCTTCCGGTCCACCGCCTCGAAGAAGGGCTCGCTGCTGGAATGGAAATAGGGGATGTTGATGCCCATCAGGGCGATGGTCTTGCCGTTGAGGTCCGTGAGCCGGGGGGCGAACAAGCCCTCCCGCTTCGGGTTCTGAAGCACGCCTCTGGGCTCCAGGATCTCCAGGGAAACCTGCTGACTCATGGGATGAGCCTCCTTTCTCGCGCTGCCCGCAGGAAGCGGGCCTGTTTTTTCCTCTGTCTGAATCATACCACGGCGGCAGGGTCCGTGCAAGGGAGGGAAAAAGACCGGGGATGCTGCAAAAAAAGCAGCATCCCCAATGAATTGCCCGCTTCGCGGAGTTGAAATGCGGCTTACGCCGCAGGAAACACCGCCCAATGGGCGGCATTCAGGTATCCCCTTCGGGGATGATCTGCAATGCGGGGGCGTTTTGCAGCGCCCCCGTGAAGTGTTTTTTCCGTTGATCGGGCTTACGGCTCCAGGATCCGGAACTCGATGGCTGCCAGGGTGGTTTCCGGCGTATAGTTCAGCCCGAAGACCAGCAGCTTCCCGTCGGCCTCCCTGCCGTAGGCGACCTGCCTGTCCATGTCGATGTTGGCGGGATTGAGGATCTCGAAATCGTTCTCATCCCGGAGGAAGGTGATGTACTGATCCAGGAACGCCTCCGCTTCCGCCGGGGTCCCGAAGTCCAGGGACAGGGCCAGATCCATCAGAAGATCCTGGCCGTACATCGTCTTCCGGAACAACCGGAAATCTCTGCAGGAGGAATAGGCGTCCAGGCCGATCTCCGGGTAGCCGGCCTCCGCCAGCCGGGTCTTCAGCTCCTCGGGGGCCACGTAATCCTCCGCCTTGAACAGGAAGGAGACCGTCTCGCCGTCCTCGTTGAACCTGTACTTGAAGGTCTTCTGGCCTTCCCTGGTCTCGCTCCGGTAGAAGACGTCCTCATCCTGCAGGGCGGCGAACCTCTTCGCTTCCTCCGCTCCCAGATAATCCTCTGCTTCCTCGTAGTCCCCGTCCTCTCCCCGGTAATCCGGCTCGAAGCCGGTCAGGGAGGCGATGTAGCTCTGCACATATTCCTCGGCGGCGGCCCGGTCGGCATACTTGAAGTCCACGTAAAGACCCAGGTCATAGTCGAAGAAGTACAGCCAGGACTCGGTCATCTCATTGGCCCGGTCCACTCCGGTGAAGCCGGACAGGCCGCTCTTTTCCGGCAGGGCGGTGAACCCTGCGGCAGTGATAAGCCCGTTGATCTCCTCCAGGCCGGAATACTGCGGGAATTCATAGTACTTTTTGGCCAGCAGCTCCACGCCGTCGTCATAGGTCAGGTAAATGGCGGAATAGCACCGGTACGCATCACGCAGCAGGAGCCGGTAGCAGGGGTCCCCGTCCTCGTCCGCGGCGGCGGTGAAGCCCTTCTCCAACAGCTTCGCGGCATAGGCCTGCATATCCGCCTCCGTGGCCTTGGCGTCCTGCACCCGGATCACGTCCTCCTCCAGGACGGCGTTCACATCCAGCGTGAAGGCATAGGTGGCGAAATCCGGGAAGGGCACGGCGATGGGGCCGTACTCCGGCAGAAAGACCGCGTTCAGGTTGATCTCGTCGTCGCCCCACTCCGTCCGGGCTGCGGGATAGGCCCTGTCGGGATCCTTCATCCAGGCCTCCGCCCGGGGATCGGACTCGGCTTCGCCGAAGGTGATGAGGATATCCACGTCGGCCAGATTGGGGTAGCCCTCGCTGAAGGAGGTACGCAGGTGAGCGCTGGAGGGGTCCTCCGCATCCAGCTCCAGATATACCTCCTGCATCCGGCTCATGGCCATATCGCCGATGCTGCCGTACAGCTGGACCAGCGCCTTGACTTCGTCCGCGCCGGAGACGAAGCGCAGCGGATCATCCACGTCATTGTAGAAAAGATCCCAGATGTTCCCGTCGGTGACCTCCAGCCAGTACTCCGGCAGCCTGGAATTGAAATCCTGGATCTCCGCCCCGTCTGCGGCAAGCGCCTGGGCCTTCCCTTCCGCCACGAAGGAGAGATTGGCGATCCCGTCCTCTCCCAGCCAGCCCAGGAAGGTCTCGTTCCCGTTCACCGTCATCACGGCGAAGCCGTCATAGTCCGCGCCGTCATACCGGATGGGGCGGAAATAGATCACCAGGTCCTCCGAGCAGACCGAACCCTTGATCTCCTCCCCGGCGATCATATAGTTCCCCGCCTGGGCCTTCTTCAGGAAATTTTCCATGGCCGCCTCGGAGATCTCCGCGTTGGACCGGGCGTCCGCAGGCTCCGCCGGCTGAGGCTCCTCCCCTTCGCCGGTGGTCAGGTACACGGTGCGGGTGCTCTGGTCCCAGTCCACCGACAGGCCGACGGCGTTCGCCATCGCCCGGACGGGCAGATATGTCGTGCCCTTGTAGATCACGGCGTCCACGGGATTGCCGTTCACGTCCTTGGGCTGCAGGGCCTCCCCGTCGATGACGATCTTCGCGCCTACGAAGACGCCGTCCCAGGTCACCGTGCCCCCCGCCGCGATGGCGGGAATAGCCAGGCAGAAAAGGATCGCCGTCACCAGGACGCCCAGCAGAAAGGATCTGCATTTCTTCATGTTTCTCTCCTCCTGTTTCTCCTCTTTCTTCTATCCGCAGTACAGATTTCAACAGGCTGATTTTACTATATTCCCGCCGGGCACACAAGGGAGTTCCGTGTGGCCGACGGCAAAAAAAGCGGCGGGGGCAGGCTGAAGACCTGCCCCTGCCAAACAGGGTCGCTGCAGCTTATTTCGCCAGTTCGATGGACGTATCGTCCATGACGAGGGTGATGACGCCGTCAATGATGGTGCCTTCGATGCTCTCGCCCTCCACGGAGAGGGTGAGGGTCTCGCCCTCCACCGCCCAGTTGATCTCGCCGAATTCATCTTCCATCCGGATGACGCCGACGCCGTCCGCCTTGAGTTCAATGACGAAGATCTCCTGGAGCACTTCCACCTCCATCTCGCTCATGGCGGCCAGGAGCTCAACGGAAAAGCCCATCAGGCTCTTGAGCCGGTACGTGCCGATGTACTGCTCATCCGCGGAGGGTTCCGGTTCGGGTTCGGGCTCCGGCTTCTCGGGGACGGCGCCCAGGTACACGGTGCGGGTATCCTGATCCCAGTTCAGATCCAGGCCCAGGGCGTCCGCCATCATCTGGACGGGGACATACGTGGTGCCCTTGTAGAGTACCGCCTCCAGGGGGCTGCCGCTCTCGTCCTTCGCCTCGGCCTTCTCCCCGTCGATGACCACGTCCACGCCCACAAAGACGCTGTCCCAGGTCACCGTGCCCCCCGCGGCGATGGCGGGAAGGGCCAGCCCCATCAGGATGACCGCCGTCAGGAAGCCCACCAGGAATGTTCTGACTTTTTTCATGCTTCTTCTCCTTCCGTTCTCTGTTTTTTTGCGAATATCGATTTTTTGGTTTCCCTTGTTATGATTTTACCATATCCCCGCCGGGGGAACAAGGGTTTCCGGGCAAAAATCGGGGGGCGGAGCGCCGAATAAGCGGGGGGCGGGTCCGAAGACCCGCCCCCCCGGGAAAACCTGTTTACGCTCAGGCGAAACGCTTCTGGAATTCGTCGTAGGCTCTCTGGTAGATATCCAGGGCTTCGTACCAGCCGTCCATGGCGGTGAGCTGGGCCACATAGTCGTCCCAGGAGCTCAGGGGCCGGGAGTTATCCACGAACTGCAGGTAGTTCTCTGCGATGAAGGTCTGGATATCCGCGCCGATGGCGGACAGCCGCTCCGTATCCTCCGAATCGAACTGGATGGCCGAAGGCCAGGCCATGCTGGCGTCATACTTGTAGAACTTGGGATCATCCCAGATATCCGTGAAGGCCTGGTCCTTTTCGCCGCCGGGCTTCGCCATGTTCCGGGCGGAGATCAGGATGCCCGCCTCGTTGATGTTGTTCAGGGTGAACTGCAGCAGGGCCCAGCCGGAGCCGGAGGGATGGTTCACGATGAAATCGGTGAGCATGCGGTTGCCGTTCTCATCCCAGTAGAAGGTGTAGTCCTCCACGCCCCAGTTGCAGACGATGGCGCCCTCGTCGCTGTAGAAATAGTCCGCGTAGGTGCACAGCAGGGGGATGTTCTCGCACTTGGCGCTGATGGCCCAGGAGCCGTACTGCACCCAGCTGGCGGTGCTGCCCAGGTGGAAGACCTGGCCCTCGTACCGCACGGGCTTGTGGATGGCGATCCAGTAGGCGTCCGGGTCGATGCTGTGGTCCACATAGCCGAACTGCTCGCTGGCCACCATGCTGGTCATGCCCACCACGCCGTTCACCAGATCGGGGAGGAAATCCTGGTTGCCGGTGCAGCTGGTCCAGTTGGGGGAGATGAGCCCCTCGTTGAACCAGGAGTTGATGGTCTGCATGTACTCCAGGTCGGGCTGACCGCTGCAGGCGAACTGCACCTTGCCGTCCTTCACGTAGGGAGGCGCCACGGTGGAGTTGTAGTTGATGATGGTCTCATAGGCGCCCCAGTAGCTGTGGGGGTCCAGGGTGCTCATGAGCATGAAGGGGTACTGGGCTCCCTCCTGGGACTGGAAGGCCAGGAGCATGTTGTGGACGTCGTCAAAGGTGACGATGTCGTCCACCTTCAGGCCCAGATCATCCAGCCAGTCCCCCCGGACGGCGCAGGCCCAGGCGGTCTTCAGGATGTCGTTCAGGCACTTGAAGTAGAAGATGGTGGTGTCGTCCGCCATGAGCTGGGCCCGGACGGACAGGTCTTCCTCATGATCGTAGATGCAGTAATAGTAGTTGGGGAAATAGTCCTTGTACTCGAACAGGTTCGCCACATACCCGTCGTCGATGGCGGAGCGCATGGTGCCGGGGAAATAGTAGTTTATGTTGCTCAGCAGATCCGGCAGGGCGTCCGAGGCCACCAGCACGGCGCAGTTCTGGGACCGGGAGGAGTTGGCCACCAGGTCGTACTCGATATGCACGCCGGTGGTCTCCCGCAGATAGGTGGGATAGGGCATGCCCTCGTAGCCGTCCGCGTCGATGGCGTCCGGCAGCAGCATGCCGGTCCAGTAGGTAAAGACCTCGTCAGAGGTGGTCAGGGGTACCTCATAGGTGTATTTCTCCAGGGGAACGCCCCGCTCATCCACCTCATACTTGCCCTTGGCAAACTT
>JAFZVM010000016.1 GCA_017617795.1 Oscillospiraceae bacterium | reverse complement strand
GGGCGCAGATCTGCCGCCAGCCTTCCTTGGGATTGCCCATCATGGACATGCCGTTGAAGCTCTGCTGCCAGGCGAAGCACTCGCCCAGGTATTCATAGTGCATCAGGATCATGGGGGACTGGTAGATGCCGGTGGGCTTCACCCGCCGGGCCCAAACCGTGTGGGTGGCATACTTGAAGAGCTGCTCGAAGCCCTTTGCGGGGGCCTTGTAGTTCTTCCGGAAATCCGCATAGCGGTCGAAGCCGTCCTGCTTCAGCGCCTCGACGGAGGGGTAGGATTCCGGCAGCTTGCCCACTTCGATCATATCCTCATGGACGGCGAAGTCCAGCTCGCCGGATTCATCCGGGCAGAGGTCGATGGTAAGGGCGCTGTATTCGCAGCCGTCCGCCTTCATGGGTGCGCAGACGGAGATGGAGCCCTTCAGGGGGCGGAAGCGCAGCTTGCCGTAGGTGCCGTAGGTGAGCTCGGTGGTACCGTCCGGCAGGGTGCATATGCCGTGGCAGGCTTCGGGAGCACGTCCGCCCGCCCGATAGGGAGCGGCCTCCAGCCGGAGGGTGATCCCGTCCTTCCCCGAGACCCGGAAATATTCGTTGTAGGTAAAGATGATCTCCAGCGATCCGGCGGGCAGGTTCAGGCGCATGGAACCGGGATCGCCCTTATAGGAATAGGGGATCTCCCGGCCGCCCTGGAAGGTGCGGAGGGTGAAGACGAACTCATTGCTCATCATCCAGGCTCCGGGCTTGAAGCTGGAGAGCTGCAGCAGATGGCTGTAATAGTTCTCAATGAGGAAGAATGCGGAGCCCTCCCGGGCGTATACCGCATGAGTCAGGTCAAAACGTTCACTGGTTCCAAACATGTTCCGTTCAGCTCCTTTCCTGCAGGGCCAGCAGCAGGGCGCTGCGGGCGGGGTCAAAGGCGGCGGCGGAGGGAGCGTCGGCCCGCTCAGCGCCGGCGGCCAGAAGCTTTGCCTTCAGGGCAGGACAGCCCAGAGCCGCCAGACCGGGAAGGAGAGAGTCGTATTCCGCCGGGTCGACGGTTTCCGCGGCGGCCTCCAGGGCCTTGCGGATCTCCCCGGGGAGCTTGTCGCCCAGGAGCAGCGGCATGCAGGCCAGAAGCTTGGGAGCGGGGGCCGTGTCCCCGTTCAGAGCATCCCGGCAGAGGAAAGCCTTGCCGTCCCAAAGGCTCAGGAGGGCTTTGGTGAGCTTCTCCTCCCGGCCGGTCCAGCAGGCGGCGTCCTCTCCCAGCGCCTTGCCGATCTCCGCCAGGGCGGAGCAGCAGAGGATCAGGTAGCTCAGCAGATCCGGAGAGACGCAGGGACGGGGAGCGGGGAAGGCGGGCTTGCCCGCGAGGCCGCATTCATGGGGATAGGCATAGAAGCAGGCGTCTCCGGCGCTCCGCTCCCGGAACCACCATTCCGTTACCTTGGCAAAGGCGTCCCGGAAGGTTTTCAGTTCCGCCTTGTCCACGCCGGAAAAGTCCAGCCCCGCCAGGGCGGCGCCGTATACGGGGGGCGCGGCTTCGGGGATGATGGCGGATTCCTTGGCCCAGGCGGGGACGAGCCCGCCGGGGGTGGCCAGGGCGAAGAGGGCGCTCAGCAGCCGGATCCGCTGGGCGGCGTCCTTCATGGGCAGGGCGGCGAAGGTCTGCTCCAGGGCATAGGCCTTCTGATCCCGGATGGGGTTCCCCAGCACCAGTCGCTGACCCCGGCGGATCTGGAGGCCCAGCCACAGGTCGTAAGCCAGAAGGGGATCCGGCAGCCCGGCAGCGAAGGCGGCGAAGGCTTTTTCCGCCTTGGCGGCCGCTTCGGCGGGGGTGTGCACGTATTCGGGGATCTCATAGGCGCTGTTGGAGTCGATGATCTCAATGGCCAGCTTGCCGTTCTCCGGGGTGAAGGTCAGCACCGGGTCGCTGCTGCGCAGGGCGGTGAGCTGCCAGGTGACCTCCAGCTTCACGCTGCCCACCACGGGCTTGATGATGTACCGGGTGGCCCCCATGAAGATCTCCTTGCCCCGCTCCGTCTCCCGCAGGTTTTCACCGGAGCCCAGGCGGACACGGAGGATGAGCCCGGCTCCTTCACCGGCGATGAGGAGGGCTTTCCCATCCAGGGCGATGGTCAGATTCCCGCCTCCGGCGCAGGCGATCTTCGCGCAGGAGGGATCGGCGGAGACGGTGTACTCCGCCGCCGCGCCGTTCACCGTGGGCTCCAGACGGATGAAACCGGCTGAGCGGTCGACGGTGCTGGCGAACATGCTGGTGGTCTCCTGGGCCAGAGCCAGGTACAGGCCCTTGGCCCAGCCCTTTCCCTGGGGATCCCACTCCTCGAACAGCAGATGCCGGGAGAGATACTGGCCCAGCGGCCTTTTTTTCAAATCAAGCTGCATAAGCGTGCTCCTTTCCTGTATTTTGTCATTGCATACAATAATTGTACCATACAGCCGGAGCTATTGCATCACTTTTCCTGCAGATCGGAGGTTTTTTTCGTGCCGGGCCGGAAAAAACTTGATTTATTTCGATAATGTGCTATTCTAACAGCGTGACGACCGCCCCGGGATCGGGGTGCAAACTAAGGATACATGGAGGAGACAGATGAAAAAGGTATTGATCATCCTGCTGGCCCTGGCTCTGCTTCTGGCCTGCTTTATGGGATGCGCAAAGAAAGAAGACAAACCCGCCGCCCGCACCTTCACCGTGGGCTTCGACGCGGAGTTCCCGCCCTTCGGCTTCATTGCGGCGGACGGCAGCTACGACGGTTTCGATCTGGCGGTGGCGGAGGAGGTCTGCAAGCGCCTGGGCTGGACCTTCAAGCCTCAGCCCATCGCCTGGGACGCCAAGGACTCCGAGCTCTCCAGCGGCAATATCGACTGCATCTGGAACGGCTTCACCTATGAGGGCCGGGAGAACGACTATGCCTGGACCCCCTCCTATTACAACAGCAGCGTCATCGTCGTGGTGAAGGCGGACAGCGACATCAACACCCTGGCGGACCTGGCCGGGAAAAAGGTCATCACCCAGGCCGGATCCTCCGCCATCTCCGCCCTGGAGGAGAACACGGAGCTCAGCTCCACCTTTGACGAGCTGCTGGAGAGCGCGGATTTCAACAACTGCTTCATGGAACTGGGCATGGGCAGCGTGGACGCCGTGGCGGCGGATTACGGCACCGCCATGTACAACATCGGGGACAAGGCCTCCGATTACCGCATCCTGGATGAGAAGATCTCCGTGGAGACCTACGCCATCGGCTTCCTGAAGGGGAACGACGCCCTGGCAAAGGAAGTCTGGGCCGCCGTGGAGAAGATCGCCAAGGACGGCACCATGGCGAAGATCGCGGACAAGTACGTGGAATACGGTCTGGTGAAGGAAAGCGTCACGCTGATCAAATAATCGACAGGCAGCCGGACTTGAGCGGAAAGCAATTTCCGCTCAAGTCCCTTGTTTTCGGGAGGTCGTTCTATGTCCTTCGGTACTATGGTCGCCATGCTGGGCGGCGGAATGCTGAAATCCATCCTCATTTATTTCTGCACCCTGGCGGGGGCGCTGCCCCTGGGTCTGCTGGTGGCCTTCGGGCGCATGTCCAAAAACCGCATCCTCAGCGGGATCGTGAAGGTCTATATCTCCATCATGCGGGGCACGCCTCTGATGCTCCAGCTGATGGTGGTCTTCTTCGGCCCCTACTATCTCCTGGGCATCAATACCGGCACCGGCTACCGCTTCGCGGCGGTGGTCATCGGCTTCGTGCTGAACTACGCCGCCTATTTTGCGGAGATCTATCGGGGAGGCATCAACGCCATCCCCGTGGGCCAGCGGGAGGCGGCCCAGGTGCTGGGCTATTCCCGGTCCCGCACCTTTATGACCATCATCCTGCCCCAGGTGGTGCGGCATATCCTGCCCGCCATCACCAACGAGATGATCACCCTGGTGAAGGACACCTCCCTGGCCTTCGCCATCTCCTACGCGGAGATGTTCACCCTTGCAAAGAAGATCGCCTCCTCCCACGCCACGCTGATGCCCTTCATCATCTCCGGCGTATTCTACTATGTGTTCAACTTCCTGGTGGCCTTCGTCATGGAGCGCTGCGAGAAGAAGCTGAGCTACTATCGCTGAGGAGGGGACTGAGATGAAGGTATTGGATATGCAGGGCATCCGCAAAGCATTCGGGGAGCTGTCGGTGCTGAAAGATATTTCCCTCTCCGTGGAGGAGGGGGAAGTGGTGGCGGTCATCGGCCCCTCCGGATCCGGGAAGAGCACCCTGCTGCGCTGCGCCACCCTCCTGGAAACGGTGGACGGAGGCAGCATCACCTATCTGGACCAGGCGGTCGCATGGGAGAAGGACGGCGCCGCCGTGTACGCCCCGCCCAGGGAACTGCGGGAGGTGCGCCAGGTCTTCGGCCTGGTGTTCCAGAATTTCAACCTGTTCCCTCATTTCTCCGTACTCCGGAATATCATGGACGCCCCCATGAAGGTGCAGAAGCGCCCCGGGACAGAGGTGGAGCAGGAGGCGCGGGAACTGCTGAAGAAGATGGGCCTGGAGGGCAGGGAGGACGCCTATCCATTCCAGCTTTCCGGCGGCCAGCAGCAGCGGGTGGCCATCGCCCGGGCCCTGGCCATGAAGCCGAAGCTCCTGTTTTTCGACGAGCCCACCAGCGCCCTGGATCCGGAGCTCACTGGAGAGGTGCTGCGGGTCATCCGCCGCCTGGCGGAGGAGAAGATGACCATGGTGATCGTCACACATGAGATGGGCTTTGCCCGCCAGGTGGCGGACCGGGTGATCTTCATGGACGGCGGCGTGATCATCGAGCAGGGCGGGCCGGAGCTCATCGACCATCCCACCCAGGCCCGGACCCGGGCCTTCCTGAACAAACTGGAGGGGGAAACGACATGAAGCGGGTGGAATACGATTCCCTGGGCCCGGTGGAGGTGGACGCGGAGCGCCTCTGGGGCCCCCAGACCCAGCGGAGCCTGGAGAACTTCCCCATCGGGGAGGAAAAGATGCCCCGGGAGCTGATCCGGGCCTTCGCCATTCTGAAAAAGGCGGCGGCGGAGGCCAATCTGGGCCTCGGCGTTCTGAGCGGGGAAAAAGCGGAGGCGATCCGCGCCGTCTGCGACGAGATCCTGGCCGGGAAGCTGGAGGGGGAATTCCCTCTGGCCGTCTGGCAGACTGGAAGCGGGACCCAGACCAACATGAACCTGAACGAAGTCATCGCGGGCCGGGGCAACGCCCTGGCGGGGAAAAAGCTCCTGCATCCCAACGACGATGTGAACAAGTCCCAGAGCTCCAATGATACCTTCCCTTCGGCCATGCGCATCGCCGCGGTGTGCGCGCTGCAGGAAAGGCTGCTTCCCGCCCTGGAACGGCTGGCGGCGGAGTTCCGGACCCTGGAGGAACGGTACCCGGAGCTGATCACCCTGGGCCGGACCCACCTGCAGGATGCGGTGCCCCTGCGCTTCAGCCAGATGGTCAGCGGCTGGCGCACCGCCCTGGAAACGGATGGGGAAGCCATCCGGGCAGCGCTGGAGAATCTGCTGCTCCTGCCTCTGGGGGGTACCGCTGTGGGCACCGGGCTGAACGCCCCCAAGGGCTTCGACGTCCTCTCCGCGGAGCGGGTGGCGGAGCTCACGGGGATCGGTTTCCGCACAGGGGAGAATAAATTCCGCCTGCTCAGCAGTCTGGGGGACTTCGCCTCCTGCCACGGGACCCTGAAGGCCCTGGCGGCGGATCTGATGAAGATCGCCAACGATCTGCGCTGGCTGGCCTCCGGCCCCCGCTGCGGCCTGGGGGAGCTGGAGCTTCCCGCCAACGAGCCGGGCAGCTCCATCATGCCCGGGAAGGTGAATCCCACCCAGTGTGAGGCCCTCACCATGGCGGCCGTACGGGTCATGGGGAACGATACCTCCGTGTCCCTGGCTGCCAGCCAGGGGAACTTCCAGCTGAATGTCTTTCTGCCGGTGACGGCTTACAGCTTCCTCCAGTCCGTCCGGCTCCTGGGGGACGCCATGGAGTCCTTCCGCCTCCGCTGTGTCAGCGGGCTGAAGCCCCGGCCGGAGGTGATGGAGGAGCATCTCAGCCGGAGCCTTATGAACGTCACCGCCCTGAACCCCGCCATCGGCTACGATCGGGCGGCGGAGGTAGCCAAGACCGCCTACCGGGATGGGATCACCCTGGCCCAGGCGGCGGAGAAGCTGGGATATCTTTCCCGGGCGGAGGCGGAAAAACTGCTGGACCCGAGAAAAATGGTGTAGTATACTGTCGCCGGATTCCTCCGGGGGTCCGGCGAAACGTTTGACAGGATGGGAGCGATCCGTATGGATATCAACAAGGCAGCCCTGGAAGCCCATGCCCGCTGGCGCGGCAAGCTGGATATATCCCCCAAAATGACGCTGGATACGCCCGAGGCCCTGAGCCTGGCCTACACCCCGGGGGTGGCCGCCCCCTGTCTGGCCATTCAGGAGGATCCGGAAAAGAGCTACAGCCTGACCGGCCGGTGGAACACCGTGGCGGTGGTGACGGACGGTACCGCCGTCCTGGGCCTGGGGGACATCGGCCCGGAGGCCGCCATGCCGGTAATGGAGGGCAAATGCGCCCTGTTCAAGGCCTTCGGCGGGGTGGACGCGGTGCCCCTCTGCGTCCGTTCCAAGGATCCGGAGGAGATCATCCGTACCGTGGAGCTGCTCCAGGGGAACTTCGGAGGGATCAATCTGGAGGATATTTCCGCCCCCCGTTGCTTCCGCATCGAGCGGGAGCTGCAGGAACGCTGCTCCATCCCCATTTTCCATGATGATCAGCATGGTACCGCCGTGGTGGTGCTGGCCGCCCTGCGCAACGCCCTGACCCTGGCGGGGAAGAAAATGGGGAATATCCGCGTCGCCATCAGCGGCGCGGGCGCCGCGGGAAACGCCATCGCCCGTCTGCTGAAGGCGGCAGGGGCGGGCCAGGTGCTGGTCTGCGACCGCCGGGGCATCCTGGCTCCCGGCCGGGAGAAGATGGACGAGGCCAAGGTCGAGTTGGCAGCCCTCACCAATCCCGAGGGGGAGAAGGGGGGCCTGGCGGACGCCCTGCGGGGAGCGGACGTGTTCGTGGGCGTCTCCGGTCCCGGCATCGTGACAAAGGATATGATCGCCGGGATGGGGAAGAAGAGCATTGTCTTTGCCTGCGCCAACCCGGTGCCGGAGATCTTTCCGGCGGAGGCCATGGCGGCGGGAGCCTATCTCTGCGCCACGGGGCGCAGCGATCTGCCCAACCAGCTGAACAACGTGCTGGCCTTCCCCGGCATCTTCCGGGGGGCGCTGGACGCCCGGGCGCCGCGGATCACGGAGGCCATGAAGCTGGCCGCCTCCGACGCATTGGCTTCCCTCCCTCAGCAGGATGGGCTGAACGAGGAGAACATCCTCCCCAAGCCATTCGACCCCCGGGTCCGCCCCGCCGTTGCCGCCGCCGTCGCGGCGGCAGCCGGAAAATAAACCGAACATCCTTCCTTCGCCCCGCGCCATTCCGGCGCGGGGTTTTCTGCAGAAGAAAGTCTGGAGAATAAAAGAATAAAGGTATATTCTTATCTTGGCAGCGGAGACTTCTCCGCTGCTTTCCTTTCACCCTCTCTTTTCCAGCAAGAATTCATCAGATTACTATTGACAATCAGCTGATTGTGTGGTAATGTTTCCGGTAAAGGAGGGGATGGGATGCAGAGAGTCTTGCCCGGTTCCACGCTGCACTATGACGGGAGTACCCCCGGTTCCGCAGAGATCCTGCTCTCGGCCCTGTTTGCGGGCGGGGATCTGATGCTGGCCCAGGTATCCCATATATCCGGCCTGGAACCCTATGTGATCCAGAACTGGGTGGCAAGAGGGTTTCTTCCGCCTCCGGTGGCCAAGCGGTACAGCCGCAGACAGCTTTCCCGGATCCTGATCATCCATATGCTGCGCAGCGTTCTGCCTTTGGAGGAGATCTGCCGCCTGCTGAGTTATGTAAATGGACATCTGGACGATATTTCCGACGATCTGGTGGATGATTCCGCCCTGTACACGGCCCTGGTGACCCTGACGGAGGATGATCCGCCCCCCATCAAAACCGTGCTGAAGGACTACCGGGAGCCTTTCCCCGGAGCGCAGCGCCGGGTGGAGCAGGTGCTGGAGATCATGCTCCTGGCTTACCGGGCGGCGATGCTGAAGGAAGAGGCCCAGGCGTACATCGGACGGCTGGATATACAGTAAGGAAGTAGGAGGGATCAGATATGCAAGCCTGGTGGGAATCCTTGACCGCGCTGGAGCGCGTTTTTGCCGCCGCCGCGATCCCCGCGACCCTTCTGCTCATCATCCAGCTGGTCACCACCCTCATCGGCCTGGGCGGCCAGGATGGGGATGCGGACGGACCGGATCTGGACGGGGACGGCGTCCCCGACGGCATCGACCTGGACCTGGATGGGGACGGTATCCCCGATGGGATCGACCTGGATGGGGACGGGGTCCCGGATGAGTTTTACGAATCGCCGGAGGAGACGGAAGTCCAGCATGAGGGCTTCAATCTGCGCCTCTTCAGCTTCCGGGGCATCGTGGCCTTCTTCGCGGTGTACGGCTGGGGAGCCCTGGCCATCTCCCGGTCCGGCCGGCCCTGGCTGCTGGCACTGATCGTCGGCCTGATCCTGGGCGTCGCGGCCATGTTCCTGGTGGCGGTCACCATGCAGCTTTTCGTCCGCCTCCAGTCGGACGGCACCGTGGACCCCAACAACGCCGTGGGCCTGGCGGGGGAGGTTTACCTCTCCGTCCCGCCCGGAAGGCAGGGGGAAGGAAAGGTGAACGTGGTGATCCAGGAGAAGATGACCGAGTGCGCCGCGGTGACGGACGAGGAAAGGGCCATCGCTACCGGAGAGAAGATCACAGTCATCGGCGTCACCCGGGATAAACAGCTCATCGTCATGCGAAGAGAGTAAGCAAGAATAGAGAAGATAGGAACAGTATGTAAAGGAGGAAGTGACAATGGGAATGGAAACCATCATTCTGATCTGCGTCGTGGTGGTCCTGTGCTTCAGCCTGCTGGCAGCCATCATGCGCCGGTACAAGAAATGCCCTTCGGATAAGGTCATGGTGGTCTACGGCAACGTGGGCAGCAATAAGGACGGCACCAGCCGCAGCTCCAAGTGCATCCACGGCGGCGCGGCCTTCGTCTGGCCCATCATCCAGGCGGCGGAGTTTCTGGATCTGACCCCCATCAGCATCTCCGTGGACCTGCAGAACGCCCTGAGCCGGCAGAACATCCGCATCAACGTGCCCAGCACCTTCACCGTGGGCATCAGCACCGAGAACGGAGTCATGCAGAACGCCGCCGAGCGTCTGCTGGGCCTGAAGCTGGTGCAGATCCAGGAGCTGGCGAAGGACATCATCTTCGGTCAGCTGCGTCTGGTGATCGCCACCATGGACATCGAGGAGATCAACGCCGACCGGGATAAATTCCTGGACGCCGTGAGCCGCAACGTGGAGACCGAGCTGAAGAAGATCGGCCTGCGGCTCATCAACGTGAACATCACGGATATCAGCGACGAGAGCGGCTACATCGAAGCCCTGGGCAAGGAGGCTGCCGCCAAGGCCATCAACGACGCCAAGCGCACCGTGGCCGAGAAGAACAGGGACGGCTCCATCGGCGTCGCCAACGCCGACCGGGACCAGCGCGTGCAGGTATCCGAGGCCAACGCCCTGGCCATCGAGGGCGAGAACAGCGCCAAGGTCCAGGTGGCCATGTCCGACGCACAGCGCCGGGAGAAGGAAGCGGAGGCCCTGCGTCTCGCCACCGCCGCGGAAAAAATCCAGGCGGCCAAGGCGAAGGAAGAGGCCTACGTGGCGGAGCAGCAGGCCGAAGCGGCCCGTGCCGCCCGGGAGAAGGCCACCCAGGAAGCGGATATCATCGTTTCCACGGAGATCGCCAAGCGCCGTGCGGAGCTGGAGGCGGAGGCCGAGGCGGAGAAGATCCGCCGGAAGGCCGCCGGTGAGGCGGACGCCATCCGGGCCCGGATGAACGCGGAGGCCGAAGGCCAGAAGGCCATTCTGACGAAGCAGGCCGAAGGCTTCCGGGAAATCGTAGCCGCCGCGGGCGGCAATGCGGAGGCGGCGGTGAAGCTGCTGCTGACGGATAAGATGGAGGACCTCCTGCGGATCCAGGTGGAGGCCATCAAGAACGTGAAGATCGACAAGGTCACGGTCTGGGATTCCGGCGCGGGCAAGGACGGCAAAAACGCCACCGCCGGGTACCTCACCGGCCTGCTGAAGAGCGTGCCCCCCCTGAGCGAGATGTACGCCATGGCGGGGATGGAGCTGCCCGGCTACCTGGGAAAGAAAGACGAGCCGGAAGCGGCTCCCGCGGAAGTCCGGGCGGAGGCATAAATCCGCCCTCCCAACGGGAGTGCATGAAAGGAGGAACATATGCCGACAATCGTATGGACCCTGATCCTGCTGGTGTGCGCATTGGGCCTGTTCGTTGTGGAGATACTGAATCCGGGCTTCGGCCTCCCGGGGATCGCCGGGATCGTCCTCCTGGCGGCGGATGTGTACATCACCGCCCGGACCGTACAGGAGGCCCTGATCCTGGGCCTGATCGCGGCGCTGATCGTCCTGATCTTCCTGGTCTTCGGCGCCAGGCTCCTCTCCAAGGGCAAGCTGCCCAAGAGTCTGATCCTGGACCAGGCGGAGGAGGATTACCGGAGCAGCGAGGACCTGAGCGCCCTCCTGGGGACCACCGGCAGGACCCTGACGGTCCTCCGCCCCGCCGGAATGGCGGAACTGGGAGGCAGAAAGGTGGACGTGGTCACCCGGGGAGAATTCCTGGAGAAAGACAGTCTTGTGGAAGTAGTGGAAGCGGCGGGGGGACGCATCGTCGTCCGGGCCTGCCAGGACCCGGCACAGCCGGAGAGTTAAGGAGGAGTCAACATGGCAGGACCTATCATTCTCATCGCAGTCATCATTATCGTTGTGATCCTGTTCTTCCAGTTCGTCCCCGTGGCCCTGTGGATCAGCGCCCTGGCCGCCGGCGTGCGGGTGGGCATCTGGACCCTGATCGGCATGCGTCTGCGCCGGGTCGTTCCTTCCCGGATCGTGATCCCCCTGATCAAAGCCGTGAAGGCCGGCATCAACATCCCCATCAATAAGCTGGAGGCCCATTACCTGGCGGGCGGCAACGTGGACCGGGTGGTAAACTCCCTCATCGCAGCCCAGCGCGCGAATATCCCCCTGGAGTTCGAACGCAGCGCCGCCATCGACCTGGCCGGCCGTGACGTGCTGGAGGCCGTGCAGATGAGCGTCAACCCCAAGGTCATCGAGACCCCCATCGTAGCGGCCATCGCCAAGGACGGCATTGAGCTGAAGGCCAAGGCCAAGGTCACCGTCCGGGCCAACATCGACCGCCTGGTGGGCGGCGCCGGGGAGCAGACCATCATCGCCCGCGTGGGCGAGGGCGTGGTCACCACCATCGGCAGCGCGAATACCCATAAGGAAGTGCTGGAGAATCCCGATCTGATCTCCAAGACCGTGCTCAGCAAGGGCCTGGAGGCGGGCACCGCCTTCGAGATCCTCTCCATCGACATCGCGGATATCGACGTGGGCCGGAACATCGGCGCACAGCTCCAGGCGGACCAGGCCGAGGCGGACAAGAAGATCGCCCAGGCCAAGGCGGAG
>JAFZVM010000115.1 GCA_017617795.1 Oscillospiraceae bacterium | reverse complement strand
TTTCGAAAACCGTAATACGGTAGAAACCCGAACCAATCCACAGCATCCCTTGCAGTGTAGCATAGCCCTTGGAGAGGGGCTAGAAAAACTGCTACTTCATAATACAAGAAACCCATCAGGGGTGTCTTTCGCGTTCAATCATAAGTTTTTCGAACATTCTTTTCCATATTCCTTGTTCGAAAAACTTGCTTCAGCGCGGCGACAAGACTTTGTCGACACGCTGAAAACGTGCCGGTGGCACGTTTTCCCGCCGACCCGGCCTGTCCGCAGACGGGCGAGCCCATTAGTCTCCTTCCCTGAAAACAAAGCGTTTTCGGAGGAGAGGTTCTCTAAATTGTGCCACAAAATGTGCCACAAATTTCGCGGATTTTATAGACGGCTTGCTGTTTTGCTTGTTTCTGGTGGATAAACATGGTAATTGTGTTGTAGTAATAATGGAAAAGTAGAGAATGGCTATGGCGCGTTCAACAGGCTTTAAAATATTGAATGCGCTGATGGGGGGTGATAAACAATGATAATTCCATTCGTAGTAACCAACGGGATATTTCACGCAGAGAAGCCGATACGCGCTGAAGAACCTTCTCGTCAGAATCGGTCAAAAAGCGAGCCAACAGAGCCATATATTGTGCTGCGGTCAGGAGAGCGAGTACCCATCAAAGAGTTCGATACACAGGAGGAAAAAGCAAATAGATATGAAAAAAGTAACGGATTGTGGGGGAATTCAGAGTCAGGAATTGCCGAAGATGGTCCCGCCGAAGAAGCCCGGGAAGAAAGGGCAGAATAGCAAGATGTCGAGGAAGAACAGCATTGACGATTACAAGGACAGAATGACAAGTCCTGTTGGTATTGTTCTCACAGATCCAAAAACTAAGAAGCCGATCAAAAAATAGAATGCGGTTAAGAGTAGATATTCCCGCCGCATGCCCTTTGCGGTAGCGATCTCTGCGCCTGCATAAACGAAAACCCCCGAAAGGTCCCCATTTCCTTTTTTATGGATGGAACACCTTTCGGGGTCTTTGCATGCACTTTCCGTGGAGCGTGCGGTGATCGTTTACTCCAGATACCGCCGCCGGAGCTCTTCCCGCTCGGCGTCGCTGACGCCCAGCCCTTCCCGGAGAAAGGCGTCGAAGCTCCCGTACTTTTTCTCCGCTTCTTCATAAACGGTCAGAAGATATCTCTCGTGGGCGCCCATCAGGACGTACATTCCCTTCCTGGCTTCCTCGTCCATGCCGCCGCTGCGCTCTTCCGCCTTATCCACAAACTCCTGGATCTCATCCTTCAGGTATTCGTTGGTCATCAGGTAGTCGGCGATGATATCCTCCCGGTCCACGCCCAGCAGCTCCAGGATGAACAGCGCGCCGGTGCCGGTCCTGTCCTTGCCGGCGGAGCAGTGCCAGAGGAGCGCCTTCTCCCGGGGCGCAAACAGCAGCCGGATGAACCGCCGGTACTGGTAAAGGCAGAACTCGTCGTTCACGAAGCGGGCATATACCGACGACATGCTTTTGATGGCCGCCTCGATGTTCGGCACGGCCATCCGCCGTTCCGACTCCTTGTCCCGGGAGACGCCGGAGGCCAGCATCTCGAAGATCGGCAGATGCAGATAATCCACCCCCGGAATCAGCGGGTCCGGGCTCTCCACGGTCTCCCGGGAAGACCGCATATCCACCACCAGGGATACGTTCCGGGTGAACCAGTCCTTGTCCTCCAATTTGGCGAGCTTCGAGCTCCGGTAGAGCATATTCGGCTTGACCGTGCGTCCGTCCTTCGTGCGCATTCCCCCAAGGTCACGGGTGTTGTTCATCCCCGGGATATCGATATACTTGCTGGTGATCCTGTTCATCCTGTTTCCTTTCTCCGCTGCGGTCTTTTTCCCGATCTGTTTTCCGCTTTGCGAACGGCTGTATGAATACTCCTGTCGATAGCATGGCACTGAACTCAGTATAGTGGATAAATGCATAGAATTCAAGGGAGTAAGCAGACAGCCGCGTTTTCATACCCGGAATGGTTGATTTGCATATCATTCGATGCGGCAAACTGAGCATTGCTATTGCAGCCGGGAGATGGTATATTATTCTTACGGAAGGAGTGCCTGATAAAAGCTGGCTTCCTCTGCCGCAGACCACAGAAAATCGGGATCACCCGAGAAAGGAAAGAATGAAAGATGAAAGGTTGGGAATTCACCGGAACGCATCAGCCCCTGAAAATCGTTGAAAAACCGGATCCGAAAGCAAAGCCCGGCTATGTTGTCCTGAAGACGCTGGCCGGAGGCCTCTGCCATTCGGACGTCTCTGCGCTGGACATCGAGTCCTGGATGCCTCAGTTCAACGTCCCCGTGATCATGGGACATGAGGTTTGCGGTCAGATCGTGGAGATCGGCGAGGGAGTCGAAGGGTTTGAGATCGGCGATATCGTAGCGGTCTGCCCCATGTACGCGAATGACGGGACGACCCCCGGTTACACCAGAGACGGCGGTTACGGCACCATGACCACGGCGCCGGTAGAGCAGCTTGTGAAGGTTCCCAAAGGCCTTCCTCCCGCGAAGGCGGCCGCCGCTACCGATGCGGGCGCCACCTCTTACCATGCTGTATGCAATGTAGGCGGAGCCAAAGCCGGCACCAAAGTCGGCATCATTGGCGTAGGCGGACTGGGTCAGTTCGCGGTCAGTATCGCCGTGGCGAAGGGATGTGAAGTTTACGTCGCCACGAGAAAGCCCTCCGCTCAGCAGCTGGCTCTCAGCCTCGGCGCAAAGGAAGTCAAGGCAAGCATCCTGGAGTTTGCTGACAGGAATCTGGATGTCATCGTCGACTTCGCAGGCGGCGGAGCTACCACGGATGACGCTCTCAAGGCTGTCCGCCCGCACGGCAAAGTCGTTCTTGTCGGTATGGCAAAGGATACCGCCTCCATTTACACCTACTCCATGATTTTCAAAGAGCTCACCTTCGAGGGCTCCATGGGCAGCACTACCGACGACCTCAAGGAGTGCATCGATCTCCTGGCGAGCGGCAAGCTCAATCCCGAGATCCATACCTGCAAGTTTGAGGATATCGCCGACGGCATCGACCAGCTCCGCGAAGGTAAAGTAAGCGGCCGTCTGGTCTGCATTTATGACTGATCCCCGCTTGTGATCCAAGAAGCTTGATCTTAAAAGGAGCCAGCCCCATCGTTTTTTGATGGGGCGCTTCTTTTCCGGCCCGGGAGGCGCAGCCAAATGAAGGAAGCAGGAATCGAAACAAGACTTGTTTACGGATTTCTGGACGCGGGGAAGACCTCGTATATTCAGGATTGTATTCAGAACGATTTCTTCTATAAACACGGGACCACGCTGATCCTTTGCTTTGAACAGGGGGAAGCGGCTTATGACGAGGAGGCCCTGGCAAAGAGGAACACGTCCGTTGAATATCATGACGGGGAAGAGGACGTGACCGTCTTCTGCCTGCGATGCATCGAAGCATTCCGTCCGGATCGTATTTACGTGGAGATGAATTCGATGATGCAGGATCTGCGGACTCAACTTCCCGACTGTATGCAGGCTGCATTTTCCGTCACGTGGATCGACTGGAAGACCCTCCCGCTGTATTTTGTGAATTTCACGCAGATGATCAATCAGATGGTCTCTGCCTCACAGCAGGTTGTTTTTCGGGGATGCCCGTCAAAAGAACAACTGGAACCATACAGTCAGGCCTTTCGCCTGATGAATCAGAAAGCTTCGTATTTGCGGCAGGACCCTATGGGCTATCACGAGAAAGCCTTTGATCTGTATCTTCCGTTTTCACTGGAAGACAAAGAGATCATCGTCACAAAGGATCGATTTGTTCCCTTATGGCTGGATGCGCTTGATCATCCGGAACACTACGAAGGAAAGATCCTTCACATCACCGACCCTTTGGAACTGCGCCAAAGCGAAGCGAACGGCCTCTGGCGTGCCGGGCGGGTCGTTATGGCCTGCTGTATGGCGGATCTTCAGTTTATGGCGTTTGAGATCGCGGCAGACGGACTGCCTGGAGGATGGGCGGTTTTTGACGCGATTGCACAGTCCGGGAGAGACAAATACGGGCAAAGAAAGCTGATCCTGAAGCCGGATGCCGTCCGCTCCGTATCCGCTCCGAGTCCATCGATCATAGACCTGAGAAGCATCGGCTCGCAGTGAGGTCGTCGGTGTCACGGAGTCAACGGAAATGATTTTCATTCGAAAAGGAGGATCCGTCATGGCCGATATCTTTGAACTTCTGATGATCGTCTGCTTCGGCGTTTCCTGGCCGCTGAACATCCACAAGGCCTGGAAGGCGCGGACGGCGAAGGGCAGCAGCGTGCAGTTCTATTTCCTGATCCTGATCGGGTACCTGTTCGGCATCGCCAGCAAGGTGATCAAGCTGCACCGGGGGATCTCCACCCCCGGATACGTGTGGTTCTTCTATATCCTCAACTCGGTGATCGTCGCGGCGGGGATCCTGGTGTGGTTCCGGAACCGTCGGCTGGACCGGATGGGGGAGCGGGAAGCCTGACGCAAAACGGCGGGGCCGTTCCCGGCCTTCCGGAGAAACGAATCGGCGCGCATGCAGTTTACGCATGCGCGCCGCAGACTATTTCAGAGGAGTCCGGCCCAGTCTCAGATGGCTCTCGCCACGGCGTCCGCCGCGGAGGTGGCGTTCATGATGTTGGCGGGGGCGATGCAGTCCCCCAGCAGGTAGAATTCCGGCGCGCAGTCATAGAGGGCCGTGGCCGCCTGTCTCCGGGGCTGCTGGCCCACGGCGTATATCACCGTGTCGGCGGGGAAGAGCTTTCCGTTTCCGATCACGCCCCGGGAGGTGATCTCCTCGGCCCGGGTGGAGAGGTTTATGCCGATCCCGTATCTGGCGATCTCCACGTTCAGCGCCCGCATATGGAGCATGTTGCCGCCGTCGCTCACGTGGTCCAGCATCTCCAACAGCTCCACCTCCCGGCCCTGCATGGCCAGGTAAATGCCCAGCTCGATGCCCACCAGGCCCGCGCCCAGGATCACCGCCTTCCGGCCGCAGGTCTCCGGATGGATGTAGGCGTATTCCGCGGAGCAGACGTTGGGGCCGTCGATGCCGGGGATGGCAGGCTTCACGGGGACGGCGCCGGTGGCGGCGATGATCACGTCGGGACGGAGGCTTTCCGCCAGGTCATGGGTGACCTCGGTGTTGAGGCGGATGTCCACCCCGGCCCGGGCGAGGCGGAAGGCCTGCTGGTTCAGGTATTCGTCCAGCTTCGCCTTGAAGGGGACGTTCCGCTCGCAGCGGATGGCGCCGCCCAGCTCGCCGGCCTTCTCGCAGAGGATGACCTTGTGGCCCCGCTGGGCCGCCGTCAGGGCCGCCTGCATGCCGCCCACGCCGCCGCCGGCCACCAGCACGGTCTTCTGCTTTATCATGGGAACGGGCACGGCGTATTCCGTCTCCCGGCCGATCTCGGGATTGATGGCGCAGTGGAACTGGCCGGTGCGCAGCAGACCGGAGAAGCAGGCGAGGCAGCGCATGCATTTGCGCACCTCCCCGTCCTCACCGGCCCGGAGCTTGTTCACCAGGTCCGGATCCGCCATGAGGCCCCGGGCGATCTCCACCACGTCCACCTTGCCGGAGGCCACCAGCTCCTCCATGATCTCCGGGTTCCCGTGGGCGCCCACGGTGGCCACGGGGGTGCTCACGTGCTTTTTGATGGCTTCGGCGTAGATCGCGTTGCAGCCGTCGGGCAGGAACATGCTGGGATGGGTCACGGTGAAGACCTCGGCCACCTCGTGGCTGCCTGCTGATACGTGGATCAGGTCGCAGCGGCCGTCGATCTGCTTTGCGATCCGGATGCCCTCCTCGATGTCATACCCCCCGGCATAGCACTCGCTGCCGGAGATGCGGACTTCGATGGGGAACCGGGGCCCCACGGCCTGCCGGATGGCCTCCAGGACCGAAACCAGAAGGCGCGCCCGGTTTTCGATCTCGGGGCCGCCCCACCGGTCCTTCCGGGTGTTCAGGGTGGGGGAGAGGAACTGGCTCATCAGCCAGCCGTGGCCGGCGTGGACCGTGACCATGCCGAAGCCGCAGCGCTTGGCAAAGGCGGCGGCCTGGGCGTATTTGCGGATGGTGCGCTCGATGCGCGCCTCGTCCATAGCCAGAACGATCCGGACGTTATCCTCGCAGTCCACGGGGCCGTAGGCCAGCCCCCGGCTGGCTTCGCCCTTCAGGCCGGACTGGCGGTTGGAAAACATGCCCGCGTGCTGCAGCTCCACGCTGGCTACCGCGCCGTAGCGGCGGATCTCATCGGCGCAGCGGATCAGCCCGTTCGCGTGGAAGGGGTCGTCCAGCTTGATCTGGTGGCTGGGGACGCCGTAATCCGTATCCACCTGGCATTCACCCAGGGTGACGGCGGCTGCGCCGCCCCTGGCCTTGCGGGCGAAGTAGGCCGCGGCCTCGGGGGGCAGGGTCCCGTCCTGATACTCGTCCATGTACCCGGTGGGGGCGGCGAAGATCCGGTTCCGGAAGATGGTGCCTGCCAGCTCGATGGGTTCAAAAATATGGGGGTATTTCAGCATAGGTCTCGTCCTTTCCGGGCGGCGCTGCCGCCTTTGTCGTTTTGGTGTTTGATTTCTCCGTGATATGCGGGGGTGGTACAGGCAGATTATAACATGTCCCGCCGGGTTTTGGAAGACGGTCCGGCGCAGCCGCGGGCGTTCCGGGGATCCGTCGGCGCCGGGAGACCGGGTGTCCGTTCATCCGGCGAAAAAAACGCCCTCTTTTCCATTCCGCCCTCTGGCCCTTCCGGAAAAAAGATGGTAGAATGAACGCAGACTTCTGTACGGAACAGGAAAGAGGGGGAAGGCAGGATGCTGGAAGCGGACCGTTTGGTGATCTACGCGGCTTCGGAAAACGAGATGAACAAGATCCTGGCCGAGGAGGCGGACGAGCACCTCCGGGCGGCCTATGGGGAGATGCTCCGGGGCAGCCTGGACCATCCGGAGGATTGGGGCTGGTACGCCCTTTGGCTGATCGTCCGGAAGGACGGCGTCTGCATCGGGAATCTGTCCTTCAAGGGCGCGCCGGAGGAAGGCGTGGTGGAGCTGGGCTACGGGATCTCCGAGGAATACCGGGGCTACGGTTACGCCACGGAGGCGGTGGAGACCATCCTGGCCTGGGCCTTCGATCAGCCCGGGGTGACCTCGGTGGCCGCGGAGACGGAGGCCGGCAACGCCGCGTCCCGGCGGGTCCTGGAGAAATGCGGCTTCCTTCCCGCCGGGGAAGGAAAAGAAGGGCCCCGCTTCGTGCGGGATTCCGACAGCTACGGCGGCTTTGACGATTTCGGGGACGATCTGGATCCCTATATCTGAGGGAATGCCCGGAGCATCGGAAAGAGGGAGAAGCATGGATAACAGAGAATGTCCCCGGGTGGAGCCGGAGGGGTTCTGCGGCCGCTTCGAGCGGTGCAGCAGCTCCCTCATCGAGGAGCCGGAATACTGCGAGGTCTGCCGGTTTTACCGGGACCGGGATTCCGTCTGCCGCTGGCCGGAACCGGCGCAGGAATAACAGGGGAAACAGAACAGAAAAACAATGGCCGACCCGTCCGCAGACGGGTCGGCACATTTTGCGGCGGGGCGGGATGCCCTCAGCCTTCCAGCTTCTCCAGGGTCATGTCGGTGACGTACTCCGCCTTGATCTCATCCATCCTGGCCATGTGGGGCTGACGGGCGTGGGCGGCCAGGGCGTTGAAGTCCTGCCATTTTTCGATCAGGAGCAGGTCGCAGTCGTTCTCTGCGGAAAAGTAATAGTTGTATCCGAGGTTCCCGGCTTCCCCCCGGCAGGCGGCGACGATCCCCTCCTCCGTGAGCTTCTTCAGAAAGGCCTCTCTCATCCCCGGCTTGCATTTGAAGGTGACGTGAAATACCGGCATGGTTTCCTCCTTGCCACGGGCCGCGGGGACGGCCCGCCGTTATTTGTTCAGCTGATTCATTATACTTTTCCGCCAGGCCCGGGGCAAGACCGGCGGACAGAAAAAGGGAAAGAGGGAAGGACAGTTGACGGAACCGCGGTTTCCGGAGTAAACTATATATATCTTTTATCATCAAAGGGGTAGTCAGCCATGCGCGTGGTCATTCAGGAAAATTATGAAAAGATGAGCCTCTGGGCCGCCGGCTACATCGCCGGGAAGATCCGGGCCCACAATGCCGGACCGGAGAAGGGCCGTCCCTTCGTCCTGGGTCTGCCCACCGGCTCCAGCCCCATCGGGGTATATAAGGAGCTGGCCCGGATGAACCGGGCGGGGGAGCTTTCCTTCGCCAACGTGGTCACCTTCAATATGGACGAGTACCTGGGTCTGCCCCATGAGCACGACCAGTCCTACTGGTATTTCATGCATGAGAACTTCTTCGACCATCTCACAGACATGAAGCCGGAGAACATCAATATCCTCAACGGCATGACCGATGATCCGGAGGGGGAGTGCCGGCGGTACGAGGAAAAGATCGCCTCCTATGGCGGCATCGACCTGTTCATGGGCGGCATCGGCGTGGACGGGCATATCGCCTTCAACGAGCCCTATACCAGCCTGACCTCCCGCACCGGGGTGCGGAACCTCACCACGGATACCCGCATCGTCAACTCCCGCTTCTTCGGGAACGACCCGGAGAAGGTGCCCGCCCAGGCCCTGTCCGTGGGGGTGGGGACCGTGACGGATTCCAAAGAGGTGCTGATCCTCATCAACGGGCACAACAAGGCCCGGGCCCTGGCCGCCACGGTGGAGGGCAGCGTGAGCCATAAGTGGACCTGCTCCGCCCTGCAGATGCACAACGGCGCCATCATCGCCTGCGACGAGGCCGCCTGCGGCGAGCTCACCGTGGATACCTATAAATACTTCCTGGATATCGAGCGGAAGGAAAGACTGTAAAAATCCAGTTCAGCCGAAAGGCCGGAGAGACGGATCCCTCCTGCAGAAGCGGGAAAAGGGCCGCGCTCTCCGGCCTCTTTATATATCCGCAATACAATCATAAAAGCAAAGTCATCTTGTTAATGCTTGACGAACACATGATTCAGTGATACAATAAATATAATATGAAAGATTACTTGTTGGAGGAACTGGCGTGGACTGGACGAAGGAACGGATACATGGGGCGGTGGAAGCCCAGCGGGAATTCTTCCTCCGGGGAGAGACCCTTTCCGTGGACTGGCGCATCCGGCAGCTGAAGCGGCTCAGAGATGCGGTGAAGCGGCATGAGAAGGCGCTGCTGGAAGCGCTGGCGGCGGATCTGGGCCGGAGCGAAGCGGAGGCTTATTTCTGCGATATCGGGTCTGTCATCCTGGAGCTGAACGAAACTATCCGCGGCCTGCGGCGCTGGGCCGGAACGGAGATACGGTTCAGCGGGTTCCATTGCTTCCCAAGCCTGCTTACCCGGGTGTACAAGATGCCCTATGGGGTGTGCCTCATCATCAGTCCCTTCAACTTTCCCGTTCTTCTGTCCCTGGGGGTCCTGGCGGCGGCCATCGCCGGAGGCAACACTGCGGTGCTCAAGACCAGCTCCAAGTCCGCGGCCTGCACCGCCGCCTTGGGAGAGCTCATCCGGGACGCCTTTCCTCCGAAGTATGTGACCCTGGTGGAGGGCGGCCACGATACGGCGGACCTGTGTCTGGAGGAGCGTTTCGATAAGATCTTCTATACCGGCTCCCCCAAGGTGGGCGCTCACGTGATGGAAATGGCGTCAAAGCACCTGACCCCCGTGGCGCTGGAACTGGGGGGCGAAACCGGAAACTGGTGCGTGGTGCGCAAGGACGCGGACCTGCGGGATGCTGCTCGAAAGATCGCCTTTTTCAAGCTCTGCAACAGCGGACAGATCTGCATCAATATCAACCAGATTGCGGTGGCGGAGGAGGTCGCGGAGGACTTTCTCCGGGAACTGAAGGAGGCGTTCAGGCGGCAGATCGGAGAGAATGCGCCGGAGAACCCGGAATATCCCCGGCTCATCAGTGCCGCCGCCTACGGGAAATGCGCCCGGGAGGCAGAGGAATACCGGGATCGGATCGTGTACGGGGGCAGGGGAGACCCGGAGGCGCTGCGCTATGCGCCTACCATCCTGTACCCCGTCGGGGCGGACGAACCCATCGTGCGGCATGAGTTGTTTTCCCCGCTGCTGCCGGTGGTGCCATTCCCGGATCGGGAGGCGGATCGGCTTCTGGATACCATTGCCCGACGGGAGCATGGGTTGGCACTGTATCTGTTCACCCGGGACAGGGCCTGGGCGAAGCGAGTCATGTCCACCCAGCAGTACGGCGGGGGCTGCGTGAACGAGGTCTGCCTCCATCTGATGGTGAAGGGCGCTCCCTTTGGCGGCGTCGGCCACTCCGGCATGGGAGCCTATCATGGGATCTGGGGCTTCCGGGAATTCACGCACCCCTCCACGGTGCTGTACGGAGCCCGGCATTTCAATCTTCCCCTGCGGGAGCACCCCTATACAGGAAAGAAAAATGCCTGGAAGATGAAGGTCCTGCGGATCTTTGAACGATAAGGAGAGAGAACGATGGGATTTGCCAAAACGGCGTACTGCCGCGCGTTTCAGTCGGTCATGAAGGTGGGGAACTATTTCCTGCCCTTCCGCACGCCCGAGACCCTGCGGGGGGCGGGATGTGTGGAGCGGCTCCCGGAGGAAATGATAAAACGGAATGTCCGCCGGCCGCTCCTGGTGACGGACAGCGGCCTGATGAAGCTGGGTCTGCCCCAGGGCCTTCTGCGGGCCATGGAGAAGGCGGGCATGCCCTGCACCCTCTTCTGCGATATCCAGCCCAACCCCACGGATGAGAATGTGGAGGCAGGTTTCCGGGTATTCCGGGAGTCCGGCTGCGACGCCATCGTGGCCATGGGCGGAGGTTCCCCCATGGACTGCGCCAAAGCCATTGCCGCCCGGAATGCCCATCCCGGGCGGAGTATCGCGCAGCTTCAGGGCGTCATCACCGTGCATAAGCGGGTGGTCCCCCTGTGGGCCGTTCCCACCACCGCAGGCACCGGTTCAGAGACCACCGTGGCGGCGGTGATCACCGTTGCGGAGACCCGGCACAAGGCCTCCATCAACGACCCGGTGCTCATGCCCCGTTATGCGGTGCTGGACCCGGAGCTCACCGTGGGCCTGCCGCCCCACATCACCGCCACCACCGGCCTTGACGCCCTGTGCCACGCGGTGGAGAGTTATCTGAACCATACCTACTGCACCGGGCTGGAGCTGGATTATGCCCGGCGGGCGGTGCGGCTGGTATACGACAATCTTTATCCCGTTTACCGGGACGGGAGCGATCTGGAAGCCCGGCAGAATATGCAGCTGGCGGCTTTCTATGCCGGACGGAGCTTCACCCGGGGCTGCGTGGGCTATATCCACGCCGTCGGCCATACCCTCAGCGGACTCTACGGACTGCCTCACGGCCTGGCCATGAGCGTCCTGATGCCCCACGTGCTGCGGCAATACGGCTCCGCTGCGGAAAAACGCCTGGGGGAACTGGCGGAGGTCTGCGGCATCATGGGCGGCAGCGACCGGGAGAAGGCAGACCGCTTCATCGCCTGGATCGAGGGGATGAAGGAGAAAACTGGCATCCCCGAGGGGCTGGACTGCATCCGGCCCGAGGACGTGCCCCGGATCGTCCGATGGGCGGACCGGGAGGCGAATCCCCTGTATCCCGTTCCGCAGATCTGGGGAGAGAAGGAGCTCCGGACGCTTCTGGATACCGTCGTCCAGGCCGGGGGGAAGCGGCTTCCCCGGAGCCAGACCGCGTGATCCAGAACCTGCAGCCTCCCGGGGAGCGGTGCTCTGCCGGGAGGCTTTTCTTCGGGCGACAAGGTCAAGGCAAAGCTGCCCGCTTTCCCCTTGACCCAGCGGTGAGAGCTTGATATAATGCTTTACACCGCGTGACCGTGAGAGAACGATCAAAGAATGGAGAGGTAACCGCTATGCTGAGTCCGAAACAAAACTATTACGAGGCGGCCAAGGGCCTGAATCCCGACCGCTACGCCAACCAGTACGAGGCCATCCGCCTGGTGCTGCATCCCGCCATGTTCCACAGCACCTCCCCCAAGTACGGCGAGGAGAACGTGGTGAACGCCTGGGGCGTTACCAACTCTTACCCCCTCGGCACCCCCGGCGCTTTCCCGGTGCATACGCCGGACAAGATCGTCATCAAGGATATCGAGCACTGGCAGGATTACGTCCATGCCCCCAGCCTGGATTTCCCGGATGAGGAATGGGCCATGATCAAGGGCATCATGGACAAGACGGATTCCAACCTGGCCTGGAAGGCCCCCTTCATCGCCCCCGGCCTCTTTGAGCAGTGCCATCATCTGGGCGAGATCCAGAACACCATGATCAACCTCTATGAGTATCCGGATGAGATGCACGACCTCATCCAGTATCTCAAGGATTATGAGCTGCGTCTGGCGGAGCTGATCTGCGCCAAGCTGCAGCCCGACGCCCTGTTCCACCATGACGACTGGGGCAGCCGCACCAGCACCTTTATGAGCCCCGCCATGTTCGAGGACTTTTTCGTGGACGCCTACAAGGAGATCTACGGCTACTACAAGTCCCACGGCGTGCAGCTGGTCATCCACCACAGCGACAGCTACGGCGCCACCCTGGTGCCCGCCATGATCGAGATGGGCATCGACGTGTGGCAGGGCTGCATGAGCTCCAACAATCTGCCGGAGCTGACGAAGCAGTACTGCGGCAAGATCGGCTTCATGGGCGGCTTCGACGGCGCGGACTTTGACTATGAAGGCTGGGATCCCGAGAAGACCAAGCAGAAGGTCTGGGAGATGCTGGACGCCTGCACCCCCAGGGGCTTTATCCCCTGCGTCGGCCAGGGCGGCCCGGGCAGCGTGTACGACGGCGTGTACGACTGCATCATGGACGCCATCGACGAGTACAACGCGAAGCACTTCGGCATCGACCGGAGCCAGATCGTCCGCAGCCCCCTCCAGTACGAGAAGAAGGGCTACATGTAATATCCTTCCGCAATTTCTCCGCCCCGGGTTTCGCCCGGGGCGGCTTTCCTTTTGCCTTGACGCGCCTTTGCGGAGAGGGTATAATCGGATTTATACAGGAAACCAAAAACTGAAATGAACGGAGGTCAACAGCAGATGTTCTTTACCAAGTTCAATCCCCTGACGGATGAAGAAGTCCAGCGGAAGGTCGACGCCCAGCGCCGTCCTGCGGGCGGCGGCAAGGGCTACCTGGCGGGAAAATCCTTCAAGGCCATGCTGGAGGGGGAATTTGCTCCCCAGCAGCTGGAGTACGTGTTCAAGGATGAGGAGACCCTGGTGTTCACGGAGAACGGCCAGGAATACACCGCTCCCTACGCCGCTCTGGAGATGGACCATGTGACCCTCTTCAGCCATCTGGTCCCCGGCACCACCAGGGGCTGGCATGTGATCCTGGACTGGAAGACCAAGGCCATCACCGCCTTTGAGACCTGGTTCGGCATCCGGGTAGCCGTGGGCGGCAGCCTGTTCGGCGACAAGGAGCCGGATTATTACCGGGATGTTCCCCGGGAGATCCAGCGGCAGTATTACTTCGGCTGGGCGGATTTCGGCAATAACGAAAAGCCCGCGCTGAACACCACCACCAACCGGATCGAGGGCCGCGGCCTGTACTGGAAATTCGATACCGGCCGTGAGATGCTCACCTTCTTCCCCAGCGTGGTCTGCTGCACCCTGGTGGAGCTGGGGGACGAAATGGGCGGCATCACCATGGCGAACCCCGCGGACTATCTGAAGATCGACGATGAGAAATACATCTTCAGCCGGGGCGAGGTGGAATTCTCCGGCAAGTTCTGGATCGAGGTCATGAACTTCTTTGAGGATAAGGCCATCGGCCTGGAGTTCGGCTTCGAGGAGGACGACAGCTTCACCTACCGTCTCCACACCGCCGACATCAAGATCACCGGCGACGCGGCTCATCTGGAGAGCATCTACACCTTCGGGGACAAGGAACCCCCCATGGCCCGCCTGGCGGGACGCAAGGGCGGCCGCTACGCCTATCGTCCCATGGATATCGACCAGCCCATGAGCCACGAGGAAGCCCTGCGGCATGCCAACGAGTCCCACCGCATCTTTGAGGTGGATGGCCCCAACATCATGGCCAGTAAGAACACCCTGCCCTTTTCCAAGTTCCTCATCGGCAAGAAGTTCAAGGTCAAGCTGGACATGGAAAAGCACGCCATCGCTCCCTGGACCGGGGACCAGAGCACGGTGTACGAGTACGACGTGTTCAGCGAGCGGTTCCTGAAGTACCGGGAGAACGACGGGGAGTGGAAGGAAGCCAAGTACATCTGCTTCGAGCCCGCCAAGGACATCTATTTCTTCTCCCATATGGTGACGGACGATCCCGACTGGGCCAACCTGACCCATGCCTGCGACTTCTCCAACGGCCTCACCACCACCGTCCGGGCCCAGATCGGCAACTGGCACAGCGAGTGGGAGATCGGCTCCAAGGTCAACTTCGGCACCCTGGAGTACGGCAATATCAAGCCGCCCTTCGCCCGCCGGCATCACTTCACCACCGATCTGGTGGGCAAGTGCTTCTCCTGGGCCTACAGCGACAAGATGAGCTCCATCCATGTGTACAGCTCTCCCGAGAGCTCCAGCTGGACCATCTTCCAGGGGGACAACAGCGGCGGCGCCACCTGGTCCAGCCCCTGCTACTACATCAAGCTCCGGGACGACGCCTACATCTTCGAGTGGGTGGAAGAGAACTGCAACGGCATGCAGGGCCTGGTGGTCATCAACCCCAAGACCCTTCACGACGGCGGCTTCTTCTTCGGCGTGGGCCACAACGGCCTGAGCCTGAACATCACCGGCGCCTTCGGCCGCGAGCTGGGTTCCTTCGACATCATGAAGTATTTCGACAAGAAGGGCGACAACATCTAAAATATCTTCAATGCAGAGCCGCTTTGCTGGCTCTGCATTGAGAAGGCTGCGCTTCGCTGCCCGCACTCGCATTGGTTCGCACGCCCACCGCTTTGCGGCGGGTCCCCTCGCGCGAACATGCTCGCACAGTCCGCTCCGCGAGCAGGATTTTCGGGCAGAAATGAATTCCGCCCGAAAATGGATCCGACTGATTCGCGCTTGCGAGCGCGAACTCTGCGAGGCTGAATAAAAACTTTGGGCATGGGAACGGACAGTTCCCATGCCTTTGTCAATGGAATGGAGAGGACGATCATGGCCTATCACGTACTGGTAATGGGCGGAAGCTATTTTCTGGGGAGGATCTTCTGCATCTTCGCCTCCCGGAGGGAGGATATGGAGCTGACTCTGGTGAACCGGGGCCGGTATGCCATGACCCATTACCCCCACCTGCGGGAGTACCGGAGCGACCGGCACGACGCCGACGGCCTTGCCCGCCTGCCGGAGCAGGAGTATGACGCGGCGGTGGACCTGTGCGCCTACGCCCCGGGGGACGTTTCCTTCCTTCTGGATCATCTCCCCGGCACCGTGAAGCGGTATATCCTCATCAGCACGGCGGACGTGTACCGTCGGCAGCCGGGGCTTGTGCCGGACGAGACGGCGCCGGTGCAGGACAGCCTGGGGACAGGGCCTGCGGCGGAGTACATCTGGAACAAGGTCCTGCTGGAGCGGGAGCTGAAAGAGGAATGCGCAAAGCGGGGCATCGAGCCCGTGATCCTGCGTCCCGCCTTTATCTACGGCCCCTATAACTACGCCCCCCGGGAGTCCTGGTACGTCCAGCGCATCGTGCAGGGGCAGGAGATCCCCGTGCCCGGGGACGCGGCTTCCCGGTTCCAGTTCGTCTTCGTGAAGGATGCGGCGGAGGCCATCCTGGCCTGCATAGAAAAGCCGGAGGCGGGAGGAAAGATCTATAATCTGGCTGCCCCGGAGGTGCTGGATTACGGCTCCTATACGGAGACCCTGGCGGCGGTGAGCGATATCCCCTTCGCAACCCGTCCGGTGACGGTGGAGGAGGTGCTGCGGGAGAATATCCCCGTGCCCTTCCCCCTGACGGCGGAGGAGAGCGAGCTGTACCGGGGCGGCCGGATCGTCCGGGAGCTGGGCCTCGCCTATACCCCCTTCCGGGAGGGCATGGAAAAGACCTACAAAGCCTTCAAGAGCGTATATCAATAAGACCATGAGCAGCAGAAAGCCGCGGGCAGACGCCCGCGGCTCAGACTGTAGACAAACCTGTAAACGGCACGATACCGGAAAGGAAGAAAGTGTGAAAGAAACCCATCAGGGGTGTCTTTCGCGTTCAATCATAAGTTTTTCGAACAATCTTTTCCATATTCC
>JAFZVM010000114.1 GCA_017617795.1 Oscillospiraceae bacterium | reverse complement strand
GGTATCGTCCTTGTTTTGTCAATAAAGTATCTGTTTGACTGTATACGGCATGCCAATATTCACAATTTCAAAGGGTGATAATGGTTGCAAAAAACAGTTTATGCATAGAAATTTAGGAGTTTTTTGGAGCGCCAAAAATGTATAAAGGGGTCAAACAGGGGGTGAACCCCCTAAAATGGGTGCAAATTTGAGCCAAACGAGTGCAAGATGGTATGAAAAAAGCCCGATTTCTCGGGCTTTTTTGATGGTACGAGTAGTGATAACTGACTCAGCAGCGAACGACCATTTTCTTCTTAACTTGCTTTATATCTGTTCTTATCAAAAAAGCAACACCGATCAATGTCCCTGCCCACTATGCTGCATAGGTCCATCTTGAAGCAGAAAGAAAAAAGAGGTATGATGCTGATATATGTTCCTGGATCGTGAGGGCAGAGCATGAACGCAGAACTGTTGGAACGGCTTTCAGCCGTGACCGAGGAGGAAAAGCAGATCCTGGCCGGGGAGAAGCGGATCGATAGGACTCTGTATATGGACGGCAGTCGAGACGTGATCTCTGGGGATAAGCTCCTGGATCCAGGCCGAGTCATTGCCATCCGGCCCCATACCCGGTTCGTGGCCTTTCCGGAACATAGTCATGACTATGTGGAGATGGTGTATATGTGCGCTGGCCATACGATCCACACTGTCAACGGCAGCCGTATTGAGCTTAAGACTGGGGAACTGCTGATGCTGGGTCAGCACGCCAGGCAATCCATCGATGCCGCCGAGGTGGGGGATGTGGCGGTGAATTTCATCGTCCGGCCTGCGTTCTTCTCCGGCACCTTGCCCTTCCTGGGGGAGGAGGAGACGCCGCTGAGGCGCTTCGTGGTGAGCTGCCTCACCGGGGAGCAGGAGGCAGGGTATCTTCTCTTTCACGTGGCGGACATTTTGCCCATCCAGAACCTTCTGGAGAACCTGCTCTACACCCTGACGGAGCAGACGCCCAACCGGCGGGGCATCCTGCAAACCACCATGGGGCTGCTGTTCATGCAGCTTTTGAACCACACCGAGACATTGACCTTCGAGACGGCGGAGCAGAGTGCCGCCCTGTCGGTCCTGCGGTATGTGGAGGAGCATTACCGAGACGGGCAGCTTTCCGAGATAGCGGAAGAGATGCACTATGAGCTGACCTCCCTGTCCCGGCTGATCCGGCGGAAGACCGGGAAGAGCTACACCGAACTTTTGCAAGAGAAGCGGCTCAGTCAGGCGGCTTGGCTTTTGAAGAACACGGACAGGCGGGTGGACGACATTGCCCGGTCCGTGGGCTATGAGAACGTGAGCTACTTCCACCGTTTGTTTCAGCAGCGCTTTGCCTGCTCTCCGAAGCGCTATCGAGACAGCAAATAAGGACACTTTTTGGGGCAATCGGCGACCTTGGCTTCAGACCCTCCCTCCCGGTATGATGGTATCGAAAGGGAGGGCTTTGCTATGAAGCGATATCTGGCCATTGACATCGGCGCGTCCAGCGGGCGGCACATCGTGGGCTGGATGGACGGCAAAGAGATAAAAGCAGAAGAAGTCTACCGGTTTAGCAACGAGGTGACTGAGCAAAATGGCCATCTGGTCTGGGATATGGAAGCCCTGGTGATCCACGTCAAGGCGGGGATCGAGAAGGCCCGGGAGCGCTTCGGCGCCATCGAGAGTCTGTCCATCGACACCTGGGGCGTGGACTACGCGCTGCTCCGGGGCGACGAGACGGTATATCCCGTATACGCCTACCGGGACAGCCGGACCGAGGCGGCCATCCCTGAGGTCCATGGGCGCATGGCCTTTTCGGAGCTCTATCGCCGCACGGGCATCCAGTTCCAGCCCTTCAACACCGTCTATCAGCTCTACGCCGACAAGCTGGCCGGACGGCTCGACGGCGTCACGGATTTTTTGATGATCCCCGAATACCTGATGTATCGGCTCACCGGCGTCAAGTCACACGAGTACACCAACGCCACCACAGGCGGCATGGTCAACGCCCAGACGGGGGAATATGATCCCGCCATCATCAACGCGCTGGGTTTGCCGAAGCATCTGTTCCATGCGTTGCAGCAGCCCGGAACGGTGATCGGCGAATATGAGGGAATCAAGGTCATGTTGTGCGCTACCCACGACACCGGCTCTGCCGTGGAGGGCATCCTCATGGAAGGGAACCAGCCCTACATCTCCTCCGGCACATGGTCGCTTCTCGGCGTGAAGACGGAGAAGCCCCTCACCGATGAGGCCTCTCGGGCCGCCAACTGGTCCAACGAGGGCGGCGTGGGCTACAATCGGTATCAGAAGAACATCATGGGCATGTGGCTCCCCAATCGCCTGCGGGCGGAGCTGTGCCCGGACAAGCCCTGGAGCGAGATCGTGGCCGAAGCGGAAGCCAGCGACTTCGAAGAGACCGTGGACGCCAACGCGCCAGCCTTCCTTGCGCCGGAGAGCATGAAAGCCGCCTTTGACGCCGCGCTATCCATGAAGCCCCAGAGCGTGGGTGACTACTTCCGCTGTGCGTACCGCTCACTGGCGCTCTCTTACATGAACGCGATCCAGGAGCTGCAGCACAACACGGGCAAGCACTACGACAGCATCTACGTCGTCGGCGGCGGGGCCAAGAACGGCTTTTTGAACCGCCTGACCGAACAAGTCACCGGCAAGAAGGTCATCGCCCTGCCCATCGAGGCCACGGCATTGGGAAATCTGAAGATACAAATGGAGGTAAACGCATGAGCTATCAGGAAGCAAAACAGAAGTATGCCCGCTATGGCGTGGACGTGGAAGCGGCCATGGAGACCTTGAAGACCGTCCCCGTTTCCCTGCACTGCTGGCAGGGGGACGACGTGCGGGGCTTCGACACGGACCCCAGCAAGCCTCTGACCGGCGGCATCCAGACCACCGGCAACTATCCCGGCCGGGCCAGGACCCCCGAGGAGCTGATGGCGGATCTCGATGAAGTGCTGAAGCTGATCCCCGGTACCCCAAAGATGAACCTCCACGCCAGCTACGCCATCTTTGAGGAGGGCGAGTGGGCCGACCGCGATAAGCTGGAGCCCAAACATTTTCAAAAGTGGGTGGACTTTTGCAGGGAGCGGGGCCTGGGCTGCGACTTCAACCCCACCTTCTTCTCTCACCCAAACTGTGATCCCCTGACCTTGTCCAGCCCCAACGAGGCCACGCGCAAGTTTTGGATCGACCACGGCCGGGCCTGCATCCGCATCTCCTCCTATCTCGCGGAACAGCTGGGCGAACCCTGCGTTATGAACATCTGGACCGGCGACGGCTTCAAGGACGTGCCTGCGGACCGCATGGGCCCACGCGTCCGCTACAAGGAGAGCATCGACGCTATCCTCGCCGAGCCCTACGACTTTGACAAGGTCAAGCCCTGCATCGAAAGCAAGGTCTTCGGCATCGGCGTGGAGGCGTATACCGTAGGGTCGGGTGAGTTCGCCCTCTCCTATGCGGCCATGAACCGGGATAAGTGCATCCCCCTCATGGACAACGGCCACTACCACCCCACGGAGGTGGTCAGCGACAAGATCCCGGCCCTCCTCAGCTTCTTCCCGGAGATCGCCCTCCACGTGACCCGGCCCATCCGCTGGGACAGCGATCACGTAGTCCTCTTCGACGACGAGACGCGGGAGATCGCACGGGAGATCGTCCGCTGCGGCCTCGATCGGGTGCACATCGCCCTCGACTACTTCGACGCCAGCATCAACCGCATCTCCGCCTGGGTCACGGGCTACCGGAACCTGCAGAAGGCCCTGCTGTTCGCCCTGTTGCAGCCCAACGACCAGCTCAAAAAGCTTCAGGACGAGAGCAACTTCACCAGGCTCATGGTCCTGCAGGAGGAGCTCAAGACCCTGCCCTTCGGCGAAATCTGGGACGAGTACTGCCATAGATGCGGCAAGCCTGCGGACGGCGAGTGGTACAGCGAGATCGAACGCTACGAAAAAGAGGTACTGGAGGCAAGAGCATGAAAAACGTTCTGAACGCACCGTTCATGGTGGAAATGATCCGTACGGCCACGAATATGTACGCCCACGGCTGGGACGAGCGCAACGGAGGCAACATCTCCCTGCTTTTGGACGAGGCGGAGGTGCGGGAGCACCTCGTGTTTCCCGCCATCGTCCGTACGATCCCCACGGGCTTTGAAGCGCCGGAGCTGGACGGGAAGATCTTCCTGGTCACCGGCACGGGCAAGTATTTCAAGAACGTGCAGTACGATCCCGCGAAGAATCTGGGCATCGTGCGTCTGGCGAAGAACGGCACGGAAGCCGAGGTGCTCTGGGGCTTTTCCGACGGCGGCAAGTTCACCTCCGAGTTCCCGGCCCATATGATGAGCCATGTGGCCCGCCTCGCCGTCGACCCCCAGAATCGGGTCGTCATGCACTGCCATCCCACGAACCTCCTGGCCATGACCTACGTCCACGACCTCGACGAGCGAGCCTTCACCCGGACCCTGTGGCAGATGTGCACGGAGTGCATCGTGGTCTTCCCCGACGGCGTGAACGTGCTGCCCTGGATGCTATGCGGCACCAACGAGATCGGCGTCGCCACCGCCGAAAAGATGGCCACCGCCCGTCTTGTCGTCTGGGCCCAGCATGGCATCTACGGTGCAGGCCGTGACCTGGACGAGACCTTCGGCCTCATCGAGACCGCCGAGAAGGCCGCCGAGATCTACATGAAGATCGCCCACCTGCCCCTGGTCAACACCATCACCGACGAGCAGATGCACCTCCTCGAAGACCGCTTCGGCGTCAAAGCCCGGGAGGGGTATCTGGATCAATAGCCTATCACATATAAACAGCAAGGGGCTGCTCTGAAAACACCATAAACGGTCATTAGAATCAGAGTACACGAAATAAGCAAGTTTCCAACAGAAAGTCTTGTCCAAGGAAAAGAATCAAAAACTAAGACAACGAAACAGAGAATCAATCACTTTGCCGAGCATAGTGTCCGCATCGGGAATAACGCACTGATAGACAGACAGATGCTCACGCCACCAGTCACGGCATTTTCTAAGCTGCGTATCTACCGCGCCAGATATATGCCTGAGCTATGGTCTTCATCTTTCTCGTCTGCGCGTACTCGAACAAGCGCAGCGAGGTCTAAATAGCAGATATCCGTTTCTTTTCCGACAGTAAGGCTGAGATAACGGCCAAGGAAAGGAATGCGGACGCTTTTTGCCTTGTTGATATCTGCTGTCAACTCTTCGATCATGAAATCGATATGCTCCGGCGGAAGGGCGCAGCGGTCGTGCGCCGAATAGATCTTCCGAATCGGCAGATGTTTCAGCTTCTCAATGGACCGGCAGAAGTCCGGGAAAGGTACGAAACCGTGCAGCCCGTAGAGCAATCGGCGCGCCACCGTGTCGCCGGACAGCAGTGTTCCCGTCTGCGCATCCCACAGGAGGATGCTGCCGTCCGTATGGCCGGGGATATGGAAGACCGTTAATTCTCGATTTCCCAGATCAATGGTCTCGCTGTCTCGCAGAAAGTGCAGACGCGGGCACGGCCTGATCGGCTTTTGAAAAATACTGCCTTTTCTTAATAGTCCTACATCGTCCGGGTGGATCCAGACCTCCGGCTGCTTGGAGAGGTGATAGATGTGATCCACATGGGCATGGCTCAGCACAAGCTGCACCGGCAGCCCCGCCAGGCGGCTCGCATACGCGAATAGTCCCTCCTCTTCCAAAGACAGATCAAAAAGCAGCGCTCGCTGACTGCCGCATACAAGATAGGCGTTCCTGCTGGCCGGACCTGGTTCAACAGAGAGAGGAAAGGTGTCGCTGGAAAGCTGCCAAAAATCTTTCGCAATCTCACGATGCACGATGCTCATGTCTCAGCCTCTCCCGCAAAGCAGCCGAATACCAAATCTTCGATCTTTTTGCTGATATAGGAACCGCTGCCCTCCAGATCTGTGCGGTTGGTGCACCAGACTGCCTCCAACTTGTCGGCAGGGCTTACGAAAAAGTGTGTGCCGAAAGCGCCGCTCCAGCCGTAGGTGCCTGCCGTGCAGGGACTCCCTCCTTTTTCGGGGTCCTGCCGGATTTTTACGCCAAGTCCCCAGACGTAGCCCGGTTCCGTTTCCAAATGGGTGAGCGCGCCTTCCGTGCTCATCTGAGCGACAGTCTCCGGACGTAAAACCTGATTGCCGTTCCAGGTACCTCCATCCAGCAGCATCCGGGCAAAATGCTCGTAATCCTGAACCGTGGAGAACAGGCCGCCGCTGGCTGCCACATAGCCGGGGCCGCGGTGCAGCATGGAATCCATATCGTTCTTCGTGCCGGTCACGTCTGTGAGCCGGTCTTTTTTGCGTTTATAGGCGTGAACCAATCGGCTCTCTTGCTCCTTCGTGAGACGGAAGGCGGTATCCCTCATGTCCAAAGGATCAAAAATGTGTGCCTTCATATAAGCATCCAGCGGCTCATCGGAGGTCAGTTCCACGATCCGCCCCAGCACGTCAAAGCCGGCCAGAGGCGAATAGCTCGTTCCAGTTCCCGGTTGAAAATCGAGGAACAATCGGCTGTATTTCTCGCACTCCGCTTCGAGGCTTTCCTTTACAGCTGTATCCTTTTTATATACGAGCAGTCCAGCGATGCCCTGTTGCAGCCCCGAGGAGTGGCTCAGCAGATCGCGGATCGTGATCTCCCGAACGGCAGGCACAGTTTTGACCCTGTCTGCGCGGAAGAACAGCAGTTTGGGCAACAGGGAGAGCATGTTCATTCCCTCGTGCCACTCGTAGCGCTTGTCCGATACAACGCGCAGCGATCGGAAGGCAGGCAGCCAGCGGCTCACAGAATCGTCCAAGCCTATTTTGCCCTGCTCGACTTGCTGCATCACCGCTGCCGCCGTGACGGGCTTGGTCATGCTCATCATGCGATAGATCGCGTCTTCTTCTATCGGCCTCTGCGCGGCAATGTCCGCCCAGCCCCAAGTGTTTTCATAGACAAGCTCACCGTTCCGGCGCACCAGCAGCGCGCCGCCCGCGATCTCCTGGTTATTCAGATAACCTTGTATGGTGTTGTTTATTTCCCCAACATTCATTATTCGTAGTCCTCCAAGCGCCATTCATCCTGCCATCGAATGACAACCTTTCCGTTTTCAGTAAAAGTCAACGGCAGCCACACATAATCCGCCACAGAAGTATTGCGCATATTATCATAAAACACTTTCCGAAGCAGCTCCCGATTCAAATTGTATTTGGCTGCCAGCTCCAGGACTTTCTCCTGCTGTCCGGTAAAGAGCAGTTCAAAAAGCTGCGCGTAAAACTCGTATGGGATCACAGTTGGATCAACATCCGGCGCCCAGCGGTCAGCACAGGCGATATACAGGTCTTTTTTCCCATGCACCCGGAAAACTGACGAAATCTGTGAGCGAAACGAAGTGTTGGTTTCATCTTCATCATGAGGATTTCCAAGAACTTCAAACGGTCCGTGCCAATCGTCCGCAGCGGCTACCTCTGATGGGTTGGGCAAATAGCCTGTTGTCCCGGATGTGATCAGATAGTGTTTTCCGTTCCGTATAAAGTGTGCAGTCGCCTCTCTTACATAGGGCGGATAGGGATGAGGAAAATGACTGGAATATACGCCCGTGACGTCCGTATACTCTTCGTTCAGCTCTGCGCAGATCGTCTCCGTATGTACTTTCTCGAAATAGTAGTATGCTTTTCCGCTCTGTTCATCTACGGCAAGGTCAAAGTCGCCTGCGCTCATTCCCAGCGGAGACAGACCCTCTCTCACCTTGGTATAAGGCCCGAGCAAGCTGTCTGCCGTCAGAACGGTTTCCGTCTGCATTGATCCCATGACCTTCAGCCAGCAGACATATTTTTTCGTTTTCCTGTTGTAAATGATATGAGGGCGATCCATTTGGGACGAGGGGTGAAGAGAGGACGATGGATCGTCAGGTTCAGGCGGGATGATAAGGCCAAGATCTTCCCAGTTATACAGATCCCGGGAAGCGTAGAAGCGGACGCCCCAATGCCATATTCCGTTCTGACCGTCGGTCTTCTCTTTATTCTCTCCGTACCAGTAGTAAACACCGTGTTCGAAGAACACACTTCCTCCGTGTGCCTGGATACGTTTCCCCTCTGTGTCCAGCCACGGTTGTCCAGGCCGAAAGCTTGTATAGCGCATGATACAAGGACCCCTCCTTATCGTTGATTGATAAACCTTCCCTTCTTCGGATCGAATCACAGCCTGTACCGTCTCAGCGCCTCGTCGATCTTCTCTATGGTTCCGGCCTTGACACGCATCAGAGTAAAAAGATTTTTCAAGGAGACGGTATCCATGAACGCTCCTATCTTCTTACGCGCTAGGGCATAGATCAGATACTGGGCGGGGAAACGCATTTTCAGCATGGACAAGGCATCCCGGTTCTGCTCCAGCAAGCGGCAGGAGGTCAGAACGGAAAGCGTTTCCGTGTGCGCGTCCTGATAGGCGGCAGACTCCCGGACGGAGATATAACGCCCCTCGGAAAGCTCTCGCAGCCAACTGAGACTGTCCTCCACCCAATTGCCCACGCGGGAGCAGAAAACGGGATTGTCACCATGCTGTGCTTTGCCGATCGAAAAGCCGTGCATCGCGTATCCGTAGATATGCGCTTCGTAGTCGATGTAATGCTTTTCAAAGGCGGCCATCAGCTTTGTGGTATTAGTGACGGGTACGATCCAGTCATTCCGGGAAGAGGCCAGAAAGCAGGGGCAGGTGTCGGCGTTCACCAACTCGGAGGCGTCCGGCGCGCCGGGGTTGCAGTACGCCAGTGTCTCTGTGTCGATCAGACCGTAACATAGGATCGCGGCAAAGGGCTTCCTGACCGCCTTTGACGCCGCGGCGGCGATCACATGACCGCCGGCAGAAAAGCCGATTGCCACGATGCGCGTTAGGTCGACCCGGTATTCTTGCGCATGCGTCTGCAGCCACTCCATCGCCAAGTCAAAGTCCTCCAGCGGATGGGGCCAATCCTTGTTTTTCCCCACAGAGTAGCGAAAAACGAAAGCATTATAGCCGAGCTTGTTAAAATGCTTGGCCACAGGCGCGCTCTCGGATTCCTCGCAGCTTCCGTATGCCCCGCCCGGCGCGATCAAGAAGCAGAACTTACCGGGCTTTTTCACCGGATAGGGCGTGATCGTCACATCCCGGGCGGCATTCAGAACGACAGGTTTCTCTCTCATGCTCAGTCCTCCGGTTTGTCAAAGCGCAGTTTATGCAGGCTGAAGTCTTTAGGGAACTCGCCCATGCCGCGCTTGATCCATTCATCCACCAAGCCGTAGAGTGCACCGGCCAGCCCGGCTCGAAGATAAGCTTCCCATTCGTCGGTGCAGTCATTGACCGCGCAGCAGGTGAAGATGTGCTCCTTTAGCAAATTTGATCTCTCGTTCTGGTAGATCAAGAGGATCAGTTGTTGGTTCTTGCGGTATTCTGTCAACAACTCCGGCCAGAAGTTTTGGTAAAAAGCTTCCTCACTGCTCAGAGAGAACTGTGCCCACCAAGCATCCGTACTGCGCGTCAAATGCCGCACGAGAATATCGTCCATGGACGCAAAATTTCGATAAAAGCTCACGCGGCTGACGCCGGCCCTGTCGCATAGCTCAGAAATGCTGATATCCGCGAGCGGTTTTGTGCCCATCAACTGCATCAGCGCCTCTGTCAAGCTCTCCATGACCATGTCGTGCGCTTCGTTTTTCCTCGCCATTCTGTTACACCTCCGGCAGTATTGTTACAGTTCATTCCCAACAGACAAAAAAACCTTGTCAATTAACAAATTAAGTGTTACATTTGTTACGGTAACAAATGTAACACTTACGGGCAGGCCTGTCAAGGAGTTTTTATGCGGCTGAACGAGAACACCACGATCAGGGATCTATATCAGGATCAGGATCTTCGCGCCATGAGAGGAAACTACATATCCTCCGTAAATGACCAGTGGATACAGTCGGCCATGTCATGTTCTCTCCGCCAGGTCCATGAACAGCATCCCACCTGGGGACTGGACGATATGCTGTACGGTCTGCGCCGTTTGGAACGCGCGTCGCGCGCGGGGCATCCTCTGGTTTTTTCTTTGTATTCCGAAGAGGAGATCGCCGCGTCTCCGGACAAAGCGCAGGCGCAGATGCTTTACCTTCCGCCCCTTGAGGAGCAGACTGGAAGATATGCGCTTCTGCTTGCCGGGGGAGGCTTCGGGGCGGTCTGCACATTGCCGGAATCACTGCCCATGGCCACACGGCTCAATGAGCTCGGTTATTCCTGCTTTTGCCTGAACTACCGCACGGCTTCCGAGGAGAGCTTTGTCCATGGCCTGCTGCCCAAGCCGCTGGAGGATATCGCGGCGGCTTTACGACTGATCCGTGAAAACGCGGGACGTTTCGGCCTCGATCGGGACCGTTATCTGCTGGGCGGCTTTTCCGCGGGCGGTTTTCTCGCCGCGCTGTGGGGCACGGCACATTTGGGTGCACGCGCCTACGGTTTGCCCCAACCGGAGCTTCTTCTGCTGGACTATCCGCTTGCTTCCACTCGAAATCTGCCCTCCGGTCCGCTCGTCGACTACATAAAAACCGGAATGTACGGCGAGGGGTATACGGAGGCAGCAGAAGACCGCTATGCTGTTGATCGCCATATCGACAGTGCCTATCCTCCAGTCTATCTCGCTGCCGCGAGGGATGACGACACCGTTCCACCAGAGGATCAGGACGATTTGAGGGCCGCATTGAAAAAAGCGGGCATTGCTCACCGCTTTGAGATCGCCGAACACGGGGGACACGGCTTCGGCCTCGGCTCCGATACAGAGCTTGCAGGCTGGGTCGACCGTGCGCTGGCATGGATGGAGGAGCGCTATGGAACGTGACAACAATCTTTTTTATGACTGTTCCTCTCTGCGAGAAACTTTGGGGATCCGCCAGCGCGCCGAAACAGGATGGCTGCAGAATGCTTTGGGTAATCCCGATATCCGTGTCGTTTCGGTCGCGATAAACGACAGCGGAATCTATAAAAGATTGCTTGGAAACATCAGCGGGCTACCGCCCTTTATTGATGTTCGTCTTCGTCATCGGACGGGCGTTCACGAGGAGAGCATCATCGTTTGGGTCCCGCTGGCATGGAACGATCGCTTTATGGGTACCGGAGGCGGAGGAACGGGCACCGGAGGAGAGCAATACATCACCCGTCCCGACAATACCAGCCGCGGTCAGACGCTGCCGAAGGCTCTGCTCAACGGCTTCGCCTGCGCCAGTACGGACGCCGGGAACGGGAAAAAACAATGGGCCGTGGAAAAGGGCGTCTTCGACTGGGAGCGCTATGAAAACTGGCGCAGCCGCTCTACCCACGAAATGAGCCTCATTGGAAGACACGTGACGGAGCTCCTGCATGATCGCCCCGTGAAATACAGCTATTTCCACGGAGGCAGCGGAGGAGGACGTCAGGCGCTGGTGGAGGTTCAGGAATGGCCTGAAGACTACGACGGCGTATGGGCAAGCTGCCCGGCCATCCACTGGCCCAAGTTTCTTTTGGAAAGCTACTGGCCGCTGGCCGTGATGAACGACCTAAAGCACACGCTGACGGCAAAAAAGCTGCTGCAGGCGACAAAGGCCGTTCACGACAGTGCGGGCGGCGAGGACGCTTATTATCGGCTGCAGGAGCGCGTGAGCTTTGATCCTTTCCGTCTGGCTGGTCACGATGGATTCACAGAGAAGGACGCGCAGGTAGTCCAGGCACTCTGGGAGGGGCCTCGGCGGGCAAACGGAGACTTTCTCTGGTACGGCTTTCGCCCCGGCGTTCCTTTCTGGAATGTCGGTATCCCCATCGGCGCTTTCTACTATCAATTGTTCACCGGAAGACCCAGGCCCTTCTTCCTCAGCCGACACCATCTGTGCTGGGTGACGGAGGATGAGCGCTTCCGCAGTTACGACATGAGCCGTTCGGATTATGAACGATTGTTTGACCAAAGTATAGAGAAGTTTGCTTCTTCCATGGCGGATCAAGCAGATCTCTCCGCTTTTCATGAACGGGGCGGGAAGCTGCTGATCGATCACGGTACTGCCGATCCGCTTATCCCTGTGGACGGAACGCTGGACTACTGGCAGCGCGTCAAAAACAAAGACGCATTTCTGCGGCTCTATATCACACCAGGCGACGGGCACGGCGACTGCCGCTGGCACGGGCCAGGCCTTACCGAAAGCACCGGCATGCGCGCGCTGATGAATTGGGTGGAACGCGGAGCGGCACCTGAGGTGCTGCCCACATTGAGAGTAAACAGAAAACATGAGATTCTGGAGCGAGGCTCCGCAGAAACATATCGAGGGAGGAACTGACATGAAACCCAAAGAAAGAAAAGTTATTTCGCATGAGGGCTGGAAAACCACCCGCTCGGAGCGGATCAATTACTACGTCGGCGATCTCGGGAGAACGCTGGAGGGCTATATCGTAACGGCCTTTATGACGCTGTTCCTGCTCTTCCAGGGTATCAGTCTGCTCAAAATCTCAGCGGCCATCCTGGTGGTCAAGGTCATTGACGCCTGCGACGACGTGATTTTCGGCTTCCTCATCGACAAGCTGAACATCAAGAACAGCAAGCTGCTGGGGAAGCTGGCTGGCGAAGGAAAGTATCTGCCCTGGTACCGGGCCACCTTCTTCCTTTTCCCGATCTTCACGGTAGTTTTCTTCCTGATGCCGCAAGGCGCGCCGGAGGCTGTGAAGCTCGCATGGTTTACGGTGACCTATTTGCTCTACGACTTTTCCTATACGCTCGTGGAGGTCCCGATGAACTCCATGATCGTCTCGCTGACGGATAACGTCCGGGAGCGTGACCGTATCCTGCAGATCAAGGGCATCCTCGGCGGGATCTCTACGGTGCTTGCAGGAGTCGTCTGGATGTTCCTCATCAGCGAACATGTAGGCGTATCCATGCGCATGGTTGCCATTGTCTCTTCTGTGATCTTTTTCTTCATGATGCTGCCCCTGGCCACCAAGGTCAAGGAGCATAATGTGGAACTGAAGAACACCGAGGATGAGAACGCCGCCGAGCATTACACCTTCAGGGACATGATCGAGTGCGTCAAGACCAACAAGTATATGGCGATCATCCTTCTCAGCACCTTTATTTACGGTGCACTCCAGACCGGCGCTTCTCTCGGCACCTATGCGTCCTATTATCTTTACGGCGATTCGATGATTCTGGTCATCCCGATC